>DCJJ01000070.1 GCA_002320515.1 Dialister sp. UBA1703
AGCACTGATTCATTCGCAGAATCGAATTTCATATGAATTTTTATCCAATCGACCTCATAAGTCTCCTTAAATAGCTCGCTATTCGCGTCGACTTATTCCTTGCGTTGAATAAAAATTCAAGAATGAAATCCGATAACGATTGAATCAGCGCTTCCTTAAAGGAGAAACGAAAATGAAAAACGTAAAGAAAATGAAATGGATGATTCTTGCCCTGGCCGGTCTTGCTCTGGCAGGCTCTATGATGACAGCGGATGCGGCCGATGTAAACGGCCAGGCGGAAAAAGCAAAGGCCCTGCGGCAGATTTCTACCACCCCCTGGCCGGGAGATGAGCCTCTGAAGCTCACCCATACCTGGGATAAAACATTTCCCAAGAGCGACAAGGTAGATCACAGCAAGGTCACCTTCCACAACCGCTACGGCATTACCCTGGCAGCAGATGTATACATGCCGAAAAACAGGACAGGGAAAATGGCAGCGCTTGCTGTGGCAGGCCCCTTCGGCGCCGTTAAAGAACAGGCGGCAGGCCTCTATGCCCAGAATCTGGCGGAAATGGGATTTTTAACCATGGCTTTTGACCCATCCTTTATCGGCGAAAGCGGCGGCAGAATCAGAAATGTGGCCAGCCCGGACATCAACACGGAAGACTTCTCGGCAGCTGTGGATTATCTCTCCAACCGCTCCGATGTGAATCCGGATAAAATCGGTATTGTAGGCATCTGCGGCTTTGGCGGATTTGCCCTTAATGCGGCTGCCATGGATACAAGAATCAAAGCCACCGTCACTTCCACCATGTATGACATGAGCCGTGTCATTTCCAATGGATACTTTGATTACACAAAGGATGAGGACACCCTGAAGAAGGAAAGAATGGAAAGACGGAAAGCCCTCAATGAAGAGAGAACCCTGGATTATAGAAATGGAAACTACAAGAGAGACGGCGGTGTGGTAGATCCTCTTCCGGCAGATGCGCCTCAGTTTGTGAAGGATTACTATGACTATTACAAAACAAAGAGAGGCTATCATCCCCGGTCTCCTAACTCCAATGACGGATGGAACCTGACCAGTGCCCTGTCCTTCATGAATATGCCTCTTCTGACCTATGCGGACGAAATCGAAAGCCCTGTCCTCATGATTCATGGTGAAAAAGCTCATTCCCGTTATTTTTCGAAAGATGCATTCCAGCGGCTTAAAGGAAACAACAAGGAACTCCTTATCGTTCCCGGTGCCAGCCACACAGACCTTTATGACAACATGGACAAGATTCCCTTTGACAAAATCGCCGCTTTCTTCCACAAGTACCTGGGATAACCGGTGAGACGGGAGGGACAGCACGTAACGCTGAATTTATATAGATTGCCGCNNGCGGCAATCTATATAAATTCAGCGCCAAAGGTGCGTCAATCTTAAGAACCCTTTTCTGCTGAATCCTTTGAACCCGGAAAACAGGCCTGCCTCCGGCAGGCCTGTTTTCCTTCTTTCCCCTGTGGTAAAATAGCAGAAATAGGATTTCATTTTTACCACAGGAGACAGATATGGAAGCACTGAAAACGGTAACCATCAGCAAGAGGGCGGAACTGGCGGCTAAGGGGGGACATCCCTGGATTTACGGTTCCGAGATAAGAGAAGCAGAGGAGGGCATTGCGCCCGGGGACATTGTGAAGGTCCTTTCTTCCAAGGGAAAATTTGTGGGAAGCGGCTTTTACAATCCCCACTCCAAAATCACCATCCGCATTTTTTCCACCAATGCCAATGATCGGTTTGATGAAGTTTTCTGGAAAAGGCGGGCTGCCTATGCGGTGGATTACCGGCTCCAGGTGATGCGGAAGGAGGACTATGACTGCTGCCGCTTGGTGTTCGGAGAGGCGGATCAGCTGCCGGGCATGACAGTGGACCGTTTCGGCGACGTGCTGTCGGTGCAGGTGCTGTCCTTGGGCATGGAAAAGAGGAAGCAGGCCTTTATTGACGGCCTTATCGAAGTGCTTCGGGAAAGGAATCTTCCCGTTTCCTGCGTGTATGAAAGAAATGATGTAAAAATCAGGGAGCTGGAGGGCATGGAGCAGTACAAGGGATTTTACCATTCCCCCCTTCTCAGCCCTTCCGATGAGAAGACGCTGGTGAATATTGTGGAAAACGGCATCCGTTACACGGTGGACGTGGAAAATGGGCAGAAAACCGGTTTCTTCCTTGACCAGAAGTTCAACCGCCTGGCAGCTGCTTCCATTGCCCGGGGCCGCCATGTGCTGGACTGCTTCACCCACACCGGCGCCTTTGCCCTGAACGCAGCCAAAGGCGGCGCCGCCTCTGTGACGGCTCTTGATATTTCCGAAGAGGCGGTCCGCATGGCTTCCCATAATGGGGAAATCAATCATCTTCCCATCCAGGCGGTGCAGGCGGATGTGTTTGACTACCTGACGGAACTGGACCGGACGAAGAATCATGACTATGACTACATTATCCTTGACCCGCCGGCCTTTACGAAGTCGGGGAAAACGGTGCATGAAGCCTTCCGGGGCTACAAGGAAATCAATTACCGGGCCATGAAGATTCTTCCCCGGGGCGGGTACCTGGCCACCTGTTCCTGCTCCCATTTCATGGGGGAGGAACTCTTTGTGAAGATGGTGAAGGAAGCAGCCAGGGATGCAGGCGTAACCCTTCGGCAGATCGAATTCCGCCAGCAGGCGCCGGATCACCCCATCCTCATGACGGTGCCTGAGACCTATTACCTGAAGTTTTTCCTTTTCCAGATTATATAAAAAAGGCAGTGAAGAAATGATGGAAATTTCTTCACTGCTTTTTTATCCTGACTTATTGGCTGAGAAGGGCGTCCTGTCTTTCCTTCAGATACTCCTTCAGATTCAGGATCCTTACGGCGGTCCAGCTGCCGTTTACGTCCTTTTCCATGAGCACCTGCCAGGTGAAATCGTGGTCCAGTTTTTTATCGTGCAGTTTGACGGACACGGTGGCTTTGCCGTTCTCTTCCTTTACGTCCAGTATGTCGGTCATGGAGAGGGCGGCGGAGCCCAGGTAGGCGGAGAGGATCTGCCCGGGTTTGCCGGAAGGTTTGACATCCTCCTTTTGAAACCGGAGCTCCGTCTGGCGAACCAGTTCATCCACCGCCTGCTTTTTCAGCATTTTCAGGATGGCGGCGGCCAGGCCGTGGTCCGGCACGCCGTCGGCGGCAAGATAGGATACCGTATCATCTATGGCATAGGAATAGACCCTGTCCATATCCACCCTTTCCTTGAAGAGCTGCAGGTCTTTCTGCTTCACCGCCTGCTGGATTTCACCGGCCGCATAGGCAGGGGTCTTGGACCAGTACAGGAAGTACCAGCCTGCACCGGCGGCCAGAAGGACGGCAAGGATAAGGATGATTTTTTTCATAAATGAGCTGTTCATGGATTTCCTCCTTTTTCTTTATTATATCGAAAAGAGATAAAAAGAAACAGGGCTTCCTTGAAGGAAGCCCTGTCAAAGGGAAATCTTATTTTCCTGTATCGAAGAGAGCTTTCTGCTGGGTGAATTCCAGCATACCGTAAATACCGCCTTCCCTGCCGATACCGCTTTCCTTGTATCCGCCAAAGGGAGCTGCCGTGTCCCTGGGGCTGGCATTGATGTAAACGTTGCCTGCCTGGATCCGGTGGGCGATGGCAATGGCCTTTTCCTTGGGGCCGTACACGCCGGCGTTAAGGCCGTAGCGTACGTCGTTGGCAATGGAAACAGCGTCCTCTTCATCTTTATAGGTGATGACGCAGAGCACGGGGCCGAAGATTTCATCCTGGGCGATGGTCATATCATTCTTCACATCGGTGAAAATGGTGGGGCGAATGTAATAGCCCTTTGACGGGGAGCCTGGAAGGCCGCCGGTGAGGAGGCGGGCCCCTTCATCCATGCCCTTTTGGATATAGTCGGAGATTTTCTCAAACTGCTGCCGGGAGGACACGGGCCCCAGCTTTACCGTATGGTCTGTAGGATCGCCTACAGTATACTCCTTTGCAATTTCCACCAGCTGTTTTTCTATGATGCCTTTTTCTTCTTCCGGAATGAGGAGACGGGAGAAGGCGGTGCAGGTCTGCCCGGAATTCAGGAAGATGCTGTTGAAGCAGAGATGGATAGGTTCGGCGTAGTCATGATTCTCCGAAGGAAGAATGATATAGGGAGACTTGCCGCCCAGTTCCAGACTGATGTGCTTTACTGATTCCAGCGCCTTTTTGCCGACGGCAATGCCGCCGGAGGTGGAGCCGGTGAAGGAAATCCTATCCACCAGGGGATGGAAGGACAGGGCATTTCCTACTTCGCTGCCCCGTCCGGTGACCAGGTTGAATATGCCCTTCGGGAAGCCTGCCTTTTCAAAGGCCTCTGCCAGATAGTAGGACGACAGGGGCGTGTGCTGGCTTGGCTTTAAAATCACCGTATTTCCCATGAGGAGGGCCGGCACGATTTTCTGGATCACCTGGCCCAGGGGATAGTTCCAGGGAGTAATGCAGCCGATGACTCCCACCGGCTCCCGGTAGGTGGTGGAGTATTCCATTTTTTCCACCAGCGGCACCTTCGGCGAAAGGTCTATGTAGGAACGGGTGCGGACGTACTGGTATTCCACCTGGGACGCTTTGGTAAAGGCATAGGGGGACCCCAGTTCTTTGATGGTAATATGGATCAAATCCTCTTCCTGGCTTTTGAAAATGGTAAGGAATTTCTCCATAAGGGAAATCCGTTCTGCCAAAGGCAGGGCGCTCCAGGCGGGAAGGGCCCTGCGGGCGGCTCTGGCCGCTCTGTCCACGTCTTCCGCATTGCCCCTGGGGACTTTGGCAAACATTTCTCCTGTGGCCGGATTTTCCACTTCGATAAACTGTCCTGACGCGCCGGGAATCCACTGGCCGTCGATATAAAGCTTTTCAAAATCCACTGGTAAAACCTCCTTTAAGGAAGCGCTGTGAATGAATCATGGCCTCCTGAATGCAAAGAAAAAGGGAATCCCAGATTTCCTGTATCCCCTTCTTTGGCTTGATGAAATTGAAAAGAACTTCTGTCCCTATTATAATCATTTCCTCTGAAACATACAACGAAGGAAATGCTTTCAGAAATCGGAGCGATTCATGGTATAATAAACATGAATCTGCTTGAAGGTTTGATAGAAAAATAATGAAAATATAATAAGGAGGTATAAATGGGCTTACTGGATGAAACGCTGAGCCAAATCCGGCCGCTGGATGAAGACGCCATGGAAAGAGCGGCTTCCCGCTGGAAGGATCTCTACCTTGGTATAGGTGACCTGGGAAAAATGGAAAATATGGTGACCCAGTTTGCCGGTGTGACGGGAGAAGCCATGCCGGCCATTCCCAAGTGCTGCACGGTGATTGCCTGTGCCGATCACGGCGTATATGCAGAAGGGGTATCCGCCTATCCCCAGTCCACCACCGTAGGCATGACAAGGGCCTATGTGGAGACAAAGGGGGCGGCGGCCAATGCCATGGCCTACTATGCCCATTCGGACATGGTGGTGGTGGATATGGGCATCAATGCGGATATGAGCGGCGTGCCGGATCTCCTTGACAGGAAAATCGCCTTTGGCACGAAAAATATTGCAGAAGGGCCGGCCATGACAAGGGCGGAAGCCATCCGCTCCATTGAGACGGGTATTGAAATTGCAGAAGAAAAGGCAAAGGAAGGGTACAAGGTTTTCACCATCGGTGAAATGGGGATTTCCAATACCACCTCCTCCGCCTGCATTCTGGGCGCCTTCAATCACTGGAATGCCCTGGAGGTTACAGGCCGGGGCACCAATATTTCCGATGAACGGCTCCGCCACAAGGTGGAGGTGGTGCAGAAGGCCATGGATGTGAACCATCCGGATCCCGCAGACGGACTGGATGTCCTTTCCAAGGTGGGGGGCTTTGAATACGGCTGCATGACCGGTGTCATTCTGGGAGCAGCCGCCAACCGTGCCCTCACCATTATAGACGGGTTCAATACCACCGCCAGCGCCTTCATTGCCAAAGCACTCTGCCCGGAGGCGGTTCAGTACCTCATGGCATCCCATCTGTCCCTGGAGCAGGCCCATAAGAAATCCCTGGCGGCTCTGGGGCTTACGGAATATATTGACCTTGATTTCCGACTGGGAGAAGCCATCGGTGCCGGCATCCAGACCAGAATGCTGGACTACGCCCTGTCGGTGTACAGGGAATGCGTCACAAAGGAAGAAGCGGGGGTGAAAGCATGAGCGCTGTGCCAAAATTAAATGAAGATATTATGAAAGCCTGCCAGCTGTACGTGGATAACCTGATAAAGCCCATCCATTCCCTGGGAAAACTGGAGGAAATGGCAGTACGCATAGCCGGCATTACGGGCGTTGTCAAGCCTTCCTATCTGAACAAGGCTCTTGTCATTTTCGGCGGCGATACGGCAGTGGACGGGGAGAATAAGACAAAGGGGCAGCTGTCCCATGATGAAATGAAACTGGTGTCCCAGGGCGCCGGCCCGGTGAATGTCATCGCCCGCCAGCTGGACGCGCCGGTGTACCTCATTGACGCAGGCCTTGAAAAGGATACCTCCGACATAGTAGGTGTGCTTACAAAGAAAATGATTCACGGCACCCATCACGGCCGTCCGGCTATGGATGATGAAGTGGTGGAAGGTGCCGTCGCCCTGGGCATGTCGGTGGCAAAGACCCTTGCCCGCCAGGGCGTAGAGGCGGCAGGTCTTGGAAATATAGGGGAAAGGTCCCTTCTTTCCGCCCTGGCAGTGACGGCAGCCATTATGAAGGAAGACCTGATGAAGGTATCTGCCGGAAGCAGCTTCCGCCTTTCTCTCTCCGGCGTAGGAGACTTCGGCAAAGACCCCATAGGAAATCTGGCGGAGGTGGGGTCTGCTGAAATCGCAGCCCTCTTCGGCTTCGTGGTAGAAGCAGCCAGAAGCGGCATGATGGTGGTTTTCGACAATGCAGTCACCGGATCTGCCGTGCTGGCGGCGGTGACGGTGTATCCGGAAATCAGGAATTTTATTTTCCCTTCCCTATACTATGATGAACCGGTACATAAAATGCAGATGCAGAAGCTTGGCATGAAACCATTCCTTCATTATGATTTCACAGAGGCCGAGGGCTTCGGCTCCGCTTTGGGACTGTCCCTGCTGGATGCGGCCATTGATATGCTGAACCAGATGAAGACCTTTGGCTCGGCGGACGTGGATGTAGCCATTGACGGTGCAGGAAGCGGGAGGCAGAGAAAGGAGATTAAATAATGAAAGCTCTTTTTATCAGATGCTACGGTAAACTGACGGCAGATATGATGATTGGCGGGCTTATCGACATGGGTGTGCCGCCGGTGTACCTCAAGTCCAAGCTGAAAGAGGCGGGCCTTCCGGATCATTTCATCGAAAAGCCCAATCCCAAAGCACAGATTTCCGCCCATTATTTCCACATCCCCCCCTTCGGGGAAAAGCCTCTCCTTTTAAAGCAGGCAGATATTTTCCGCCTCTGGAAGGAAATCACCGCCAAAGGGGCGCCGGAATGGGAGGAAACAGGGTGGAAGGTTTTCTCCCGGCTCACCGCCGGTGCTTCCGATGCTGTCCTTGACATTCCGGCGGATGTGGTGGATCTGCGCCGTGTAGGGGTTTCGGAGGAAAATCTGGTATCCCTGTACCTCTTCCTTGCCTCTCTGGATTACCTGGAGGTGGAAAGCCTTTTCACCTGCCCGTTTTCCATTGATGAAGGGAAAACGGAGGCAGGAAAGGCGTCTGCCGCCATCCTGACCGACGCAGTTTCCACAGTGGGGAAGGATGTATCTCCCGAGGATATCCATCCCTTTGCCGCTGCCATGGTGGAAGGTCTTTCTACCTTCCTGCCTATGGACGGCAGGTTCCTGGTGGACCGCTCTGCCTACGGGAGCTCCAGCGCAGAGAAGCCTACAGGAGACAATACCATGGCGGAATACCTGGGCTATTTCACCGACCGGGGAGAGTCTGTTTTCGGCAGGCATATGAAAGTATTCGGCACTGACGCAGGGCTGGATTTATAACAAAACAGGCACCGAAGGCAGGGGAAACCGGCCTTCGGTGCTTTTTTGATTTTTTTGAAAAAAGGGCTTGCCAAAAGAGGAGAAATGAGCTATAATCACTTTCGTCGCACGGCGGAAGTCTTCCGACAGGAAATCAAATCTTGATTGATTCAAAATTCCCTGTTGACAGAAAAAACACAATGTGCTAAGATATAAGCCGTGACATTGAGAGTCATCTCATCGATGAAAATAAAATTTCAAAAGTGACTTGACAAATCAAAAAGTAATGATATAATAATATCGTTGCTAACACATGCGGAAGTAGCTCAGTGGTA
>DCJJ01000018.1:0-7572 GCA_002320515.1 Dialister sp. UBA1703
CTGATAGGCTTTTCTGTCTTTTTTTGTGTGTAAACTGCATATAAAAACGGGCAATCAAATGATTGTCCGTTTTTATACTTGGATTTAATTATCCCAAAATCTTTTTTACAAGTCCAACATGAAGTTTCACGCCGTTTGGCAGAGCAGAGTGGTCAAAATGCATGTTAGGATCATGGAGACCGGGCTGGGCATCTTCTCCCAATGCAATGAAGCCTGTTTTCAGTTCAGGCTTTTCTTTTGGATACCAGAAGAAGTCTTCACCGCCGGCAGTAGTGATGGGTGGAATCAGAGCCTGTGACCCCAGTTCTTCCTTAATTACCTCAGCGATAATATCGGTTACTTCCAGAGAAATAATGGATGCTGGTGTACTGTGAAGTATGTTTTCTACAGCTTCGGCGCCAATAGAGGCAGCGGCGCTTTTAGCAGCGTTGGTAAGTTTCTTAATCATAAGATCCATTACGTCATTGCTCTGGCTGCGAAGGTCGAAGGTAACAGTAGCATTGCCAGGTACTGCATTGGGAACACCGGCGTCAGCATGAATCTGGGTAGCTTTCAGGTTGTATACCACATTGGAGTCAAAGCGGAGGGCGTTAGCTGCTGCGACTACGAGGCATGCTGCGTCAAGAGCGCTGACACCAAGGTAGGGGCGAGCACCATGGGATTGTTTGCCAATGATATCATAGCGGATATGGGTAGCGGCGCTATAATAAAGTGCAGGAGCTGCCTGGCCTACGCGGCATTCTTGAATTGGCCTTCCATGCATTCCGATAAGAATATCGATGTCGTCAATGGCACCGCCTTTCAGCATGGAAAGGGCACCTTCACTTGTTTCTTCTGCAGGCTGAAAGAGGATTTTCAGTTTTCCTTTATGTACCAGTTTCTGTTCTTTGATGATTTCTGCGGCAGTGAGAAGCATGGCCATGTGTCCGTCATGTCCACAGAGATGAGCAGCTCCACCATCCTTAGTGCCTAATGCGTCCATATCAGCGCGAAGGCCAAGAACCGGTCCCGGTTTACCGCTGTCATAGACAGCGACAACCCCAGTGCCGCCACCGATGTGTTCCTGTACTTCATATCCCATTTTTTTCAGGTGGTCTGCAATGTAAGCAGAAGTTTTGAATTCATGCATGCCGATTTCCGGCATTTTGTGTAAATCTTCAAAATAAGTAAATACGTCAGCCATAATGATTTCCTCCTTAAAATCAGCCAAAGATGGCCATATATATTTTCATGGCAAACATGCCGATGACTGCATTGAAAATGCTGATTAGCATGAGCATGGGCCAGTATTTTTTAGGAATATCGGCTGTGCCCAAAAGTCTCCCCATATACTGAATCTGGGAGGCCATTAAAAGAAGGGCCGGCATAAGGATTGCGATATGATACTCATTAATTACACCCTGTGTATAAAATGATGCAGCAATACCCACACCAGCAGAACAAGAAAGCCAGGTGGTCAGAAGAATTACGATAGCCTGTCCGGGAAGACCAAAGATGGCCATAACCGGTCCAAACCAGTGACCGATGAAGTCCATAATACCAAGAATATTTAAAATATAGGCAATGACATAGGCCATGATGATGTTTGGAACCAGGTTCTGGGTTCCTATGGTCCATCCTTTGCGTGCTCCTTCAATGAAGATGTCAAATACGTTGGGCTTATTCTGTTTTGCGTTTTCCTTTGTGCTTACCGCTTCATTTGCCATGTTTAAAGTCTCCTTTGTAAATAGTATCTAATGCAAAACGACAGATAACGGCACCGACGAATTTCATTACGAAAATGATAGCTAATGGAATGAGAATGGGACAGGCCATAAATCCGAAGAGTGCACTGGCTATAGCAAAGTAGTTGTTAATCATACCGGCTCCTGAATATTGCCATGCAGCAATGATGGTTTCTTCACGTTTATCAACAAGGCCGAGATCATAAAGTTCTTTGGTAAGTGCAGCACCGGCATCCGTACTTTGCAGGTCAGTTATCAGAGTAAGGCCTACGAGTCCAGGTACATCCATCAATGGCTTGAACAAAGGTGTCATCAGTTTCTGAGCGGCAGACAGGGCACCATAATGCTGGAGAATGTTTACAATACCGATAGCAAGCATAATTGATGGGATGAGTGACAGAGCAAATAAGAATCCGGCTCTGGCACTGACGCCGCCGGCTCCGACAAAGGTGTTCTTGGCCGGATCCTTCATTGTGCCAAACTTGCCAATCAGTGTGCTGTAGTCAAAGGCTTTTAGCCATTCATAGCCCTGAATATGGGCAAATACCCCGGCAAAAATAAGAATGCCAAGAATCAAAGCAATAATTCCTCCTGTTGTGAATTTTGGGAGGGCAGTAAACTTTTTAGCTCTTTCATCAGCGCTTTCGAGCTGTTCTTCTTTCTTGTCTTCCATTGGTTCTTCTCCTGATTCTTAAAATTTTCTATCTTTTTGAATTCGTAAAAACCGGAATTGTATTCAGCTCCTTTTCCTGTCCGGATACGAAAAAAGGCCACATGGATAAACATACAGGCATGGATGCGTGTACGTTTACCATATGACCCCATTGTCATGATTGATTAACTTGAAGTGAAGATAGAAGTTGCATTTAAATTTAAAGTATATGCACTATATTGTCAAGTGTTTTCCCCAAATATATGATTTTAATATGTTGTTATGAAAGAAAAATATTTATTTAAAAATTGGAGGAGAATAGGGGAATAATAGAGTACAAAAAGAGATAATCGGTCTGGATTAGCTCTTTTAGCTTAATGGATTGGTTAGAAAGTGGTTATTTAAGGGTGGGAAATTTCTCAAAACGAAGTTCTATGATGCGGCTGGGTCTGCCGCGTTGTTTGGGAAAAGTATGACCTTTTTCCAGACAGCAGCCGCAGTCGATGAGTTTCAGGATAATTCTGTTCATTGTCCTTTTACGAATGCCTGCTGCATCGGCCAGCTCTGATGGGGTAAAAGT
This sequence comes from Dialister sp. UBA1703, assembly GCA_002320515.1. GTDB lineage: Bacteria > Bacillota > Negativicutes > Veillonellales > Dialisteraceae > Dialister. The sequence continues at coordinate 2,957 of DCJJ01000018.1, forward strand.
ATTTCTATGTTCATGTCCGCACAGGTTATACATGCTTTTCAGGTAGTTAAAGCTGATGCCGGTTTTTCTGGCAAGTGTAATCAAATAATCCGGGGTTTCCTGCACAGGGGCGGCATTGCCACGGTGAATAGGGCCTATAAGGCTTTCTTTTTCGCCTATGAAATAGGCGCAGTTTCCGCCATGGGCAGTGGAGTTATACATGGCTTGGCGGGCCCGTTCCTGGGCTTTTAGCACGGTGGTTCCGCAGCCTATGCCTACGGAAAGTGTTAAGTCTGATGCATCAGAGGCAATTCTGAGAAGATCGAGCTGAGTAAATTGATGGGTGGATGCTTCCAAGGATTGTCTAGTGGTAAAAATCAGGTATTCATCCAGACCCATGGGGACACAGGATGCATTGAGCCCGTAGGAATAAGCATAAATCTGAGCTGCGGCGTTGAGTTTTGACTTGGTGAGGGATTTTGAATCGGACGTTCTTATCGAGAAATATTGGGGAGCATTGATTCGGACAGCAAGCACGGCCATTGCGTTTTCATTATTAAGATGGAATTTTGAAGAGGCAGCAAGTTCTTGAACGGTTTGCCTGGTATCCTCAAAGCAGGGAATCAGATAATAGACAGGAATATGATTCCTTTTTAAAATTTCATAGGATACACTGAAAATGGTGGCACAAAAGGAGGCATGCCCTTTTTTATATTCTTCTATCATAAGTTCTGCATTTTTTTCCATGTATCCTTCAGCAGTAAAAGTTCCATAGGGAATCATGGTGACAGAGTATTCATCTGGTGTGATTCCTGCTCCATCTAATGCATGTTCAAAGTAGGGCTTATTCTGGTAATCTGTTATAAAGTGAGGCTGATATCCATCATGAAATGCTTTGGCAAGTATGCGAAGAAATGCGGCAGGAGATCTGGGAATGCTGAGCCATGGAACTACCGGTGTCATCTGCCTGGCGGCCCAACGGCGTGCGGTTTCACCCATAAAAAGCAGTACGTCGCACTGATTCTGCTCGCCACCAAGGATGTTGGGGAGATCTATGGGTCGCTTATATGGAAATGAGATGAACTTAATATCCGGGAAATCAGCAGAAATTCGTTTCATTGATTCTTCCAGCCATACTTCCGGCCCTACCATGCCGATACGCATTGGAATATCCTCCTTTTCTCACTGCAATAAATGATTTAAAGTCTTGATTTAATCCTATTAGGGTCATCCGTTTTGCTATATTATATCAGCAACTTGAAAATTTGTGTATGTAAACAGTAAGGGAGCTGCGTAGAGATATGTATTATGCTATTTCTGCGCTGTTTTTTTTACACAATGCTAATTACAGGAGGCTGGGGAGTATGGAAAAGAACTTAAGAGAATTATTTTGTGAAGCAGAAGCTGCCAAAGAAGAGATGATGGAGACCTGGAAATTCCTTGTCAATCGCGATTGCGGTTCAGGAAACAAGGCAGGTGTTGACCAGGTAGGTCGGGATATCAAGGCTGTCCTCGAACCTTTAGGATTTAAGGTTCGCTTTCATGAATATGAAAAAGTGGGAAATATGCTGGTAGCCGAATATGGTGACATGTCTAAACCTTTTATTGTCTTGACCGGTCATATGGATACCGTATTTGCGGATGGGACGGCAGCTAAACGACCTTTTACGGTGGTTAATGGAAGGGTAACAGGCCCTGGATGTCTGGATATGAAAGGCGGAGTTACCATTCTGCTTTATGCTGTTAAATTTTTGACAGGTGCCGGATATGACAGATATCCATTGAAAATTATTCTTGCCGGTGATGAAGAGGTTGGTCATAATCAGTCAAATGCGGGGAATGATTATTTGGCCGAAGCAAAAGGGGCCGTTATGGGGTTTAACCTGGAAACAGGTTTCATGGATAATGGCATTGTGGTTGAGCGTAAAGGCTGCTGCCGTTTTGAATGGGATTTCCAAGGGGTCGGTGCCCATGCCGGAAATAATCCGGAAGATGGCAGGAGTGCGGTGCAGGAAATGTGTCACAAAGCCATTGATATGGAAGGTTTAACAGATTTCGAGGAAGGTACTACTGTTAATGTGGGAGTGATTTCCGGCGGTACTGTAGCCAATGCGGTTCCTGAACATGCACACTGCATTGTAGATGTCCGCTTCCGGTCGGAAAAGGGATTAAATCGTATTATTGATAGCTTTAAGAAAATTGCTTCCAGACAGTATATTCCGGATACGAAGACCACATGCAGATTAACAACACGGATTGAAGCTATGGAACGGCTGGATTCCTCGCTGGAATTATTCAATAGAGCAAATGATATTGCTGTGAAGAATGGACTTCCTGAAATGAAGGCTATTGCAGTCGGAGGCGGCAGTGATTCTGCTTATTTGACAAAGGCGGGAATTCCAACACTCTGTGCATTGGGAGTGCGTGGGCAGTTCAATCATACCGAAAGGGAATGGGCTGTTGAAGATTCACTGATTGAAAGAGAAAAGCTGCTTCTTGCACTTTTAATGAAATTATAATTTTGCCTGGCGTTAATGGAAAGTGAGTAGGATGGTAGATGGAAGATAAAAAGGATTATAAGGTAACATGGAAAGGATGGCTTTCACTGGCTTTTCTGATTATCCTGTTTTCAGGAACCATGGCAGATCAGACCGGATTTCTGAAAGCCTTTGATTTAAATTCATTGGTAGGAGCTTTTGGGAAAGCAGAAGGGGCAAAAGTATCGTTTATCGGGACCGGTGGATTTGGTGCCAAAGAAGGGATGATGGTAGGGCTTTCTCTGATTCCTACTGTTATGGTTGCACAGGGACTTATGGATGTATGTGAGAGTTATAGCGCATTAAAGGCGGCAGCTCGCCTCTTTCAGCCGATTCTTCGTCCGCTTCTGGGCTTGCCTGGGACTGCGGGAATTGCTTTTGTATCCAGTTTTACCAGTTCTGATGTAGGAGCTTTCCTGACGAAAGAAATGTATGAAAAAGGTGAAATCACTGATGATGAGCGGACTGTCTTTGCATCTTATCAGTATGCCGGTTCAGGAACGATTAATAATACCATTGGTGCCGGTGCGGCACTTGTACCGATTTCTATCCTTCCTGTTGGAGCGGTGATTGTACTTATTATTATTGTTAAAATCCTGGGCGCTAATCTAGTACGCATGTATCTGAAATACTATCATAGGAAATATCCGGAAGGAGGACAGGCATAATGACAGCAGCTCCAGTAGAAGAAAAAAAGGCAAAACCATCAGCTCCGGAATTATTTATGCAGGGGGCTAAGAAAGGGTTTTATATTGGGGTAGAATTGATTGTCCCCGCCATGGTTATGGCATATTCGCTTCTTGCTTTTTTGAAATACTTGGGGATTATGCCTGTTATTGGTCAGATTCTGGGACCGGTTATGAGTATTTTCGGCCTTCCCGGTGAAGTATCTCTGGCACTTCTGGCTGCTTTTTTTGCCAAAGCGGCAGGCGCTGCTACAGCAGCGTCCCTGTATGCGGCGGGTACGATTACAGCTGCACAGGCTACCATCTTATTTCCTGCCTGCATTACCATGGGTACGCTTATCGGCCATTTTGCCCGGGTTATCCTGGTTTGCCGCGTGCGGGCAGTATACTACCCTGTTATGTTTCTGATCCCTATCATTGATGCCGTAGTTGTTATGTGGATGACGAAGGCAGTTCTCTTTTTCCTCGGTATCAACTAAGATAAGATTTGATTTTTCCTGCACATATGAAGTGTGGAATGAACATAGTATAATTTTTTTTCGCAGATAATCTCCCCTTGACATTTCCCGTATCCGGTGCCAAAGTATTCACAACAAAGCGATGAAGAAAAGAGTAGGCATTCTGATAACGGCCAAGCGAGTCCGGAGAGTGAGAGCGGACACGGATAAGGTGCTGAAGTGCATTTCTAAGTTAGGCAGGCTGAACGGTAGTAAGCCTTCCCGGGAACTCCCGATACAGAGTCAGGGTTTGTTAGAACCTTTCAAGGTATGTCCGGCGACGGGCATATGAAATTGGGTGGAAACACGAAGCGCAGCTCTCGTCCCTTAGGGGACGGGAGCTTTTTGATTTCAAGAAAGAAAGGATGAAAAGGAATGGGCAGACTGATTGCTAAGAAACTGAACGAACTGGAATGGGGGCTGGCAGGCTGCCTGCTGTTTCTGGGCATCTCTTCTCCGGCGTTTCACCGGTTTTATAGGAAGTAAGTTTACCGGCTGACAGGGATCGGAAAGACTTCGCCTTGGGAAAGGCAGAACGGGAACGGGTGCCCGATTCGCAGAAGTTTCATGACTCTGGGCAGAGGAATGGGAGCGGGACTTTACAGCCTGCATCCCTTATGCGCCGGGGCTTCGTCCCCGGCAGCATATTTTAAAAATTTCATGATTGACAGGCGAGGATGAAGGCGAGTGCCTTTTCCAAAGGAAAGCGAGTCCGGATGGTGGGAGCGGACAGGGAAGAGGAAGTGCATTTCGGAGCTGATGGGCTGAAGTCAGCAGGCCATACCGGGAGACGCCCGTTACAGCGCAGGGGTATAGGAAATAGATTTCCGGGACGTACCTTGTAAAGAAGTGATGATTCAATCATTGTCTGCCTTTATCCTTATGCAGGCAGATACTAGGGAAGCACTGATTAATTC
>DCJJ01000018.1:7614-9840 GCA_002320515.1 Dialister sp. UBA1703
GATTGAATCAGCGCTTCCCTAGTGGCTGGTTCCTAGCTACTAGCTACTAGTTACTAGTTACTAGTACACTAGTACACTAGCTCACTAGCTCACTAAAGGTTACCAATCGGTGGGGCAGATTACAGCGACGAAGCCAGGAAGGCCATGAGGAGGAGAAGGAGGAACATCTGCCTGTTGTTTTTGCCGCGCAGGGTGCGGTCCTTCACGTGAACACCCCAGTTCCATTTCGTATAGAGTGCCATGGCCAGCCAGAGGAGGAGGGATACCACGGTCAGGCGGAAGGTACTTTCCTGAGGGATATTTCCTGCCAGTCCGAAGTCTACGGTAATCATCATAAGAAGAGTGAGGCACACCAGTCCGCTGGTGAAATAAAGAAGCCACCGGGGCGCTTCTTTATAGAGAAATTTTTCTTCCTCCGTGGATGCCCTGCCAAGGAAATAGGATTTGATAAACCAGAGGATAATGAGGACGGCTATGCCGTCAAAAAGATAGTTATGTTCCATAGAGCAGTACTCCTTTTATTATTTCCTTTATTATGGACTATGAAAGGAAAAGGGGCAAGGGGAGGGGAAAGGTTTCCTACTCGGCGTGGGACGAATGCGAAGCAAATCGACAGGAAACTGTTTGCGAATGGTTTCCCACTCGGCATGGGATGAATGAGAATCACTTATAAATCTATACTTTACAAAAATCCGGAAAATGCAAAAGTGTAAAGTAAACTTAACAAAAATTAGAAAATCGTGTAATATGTAAAGTAAAGAAAGAGGCGATATACATGATTATCCGAAGGAGATATATTTCAAGAGCAGAAAAGTTTATTGATACAGGTCTTGTAAAGGTATTTACCGGTATTCGTCGGTCTGGGAAAACAGTGATCCTGCAGCAGATGGCTGAAGTCCTGAAAAATAGAGGAGTAGGGGAAGAGCAGATTCTTATGATTAATCTGGAGTCTCTTCGTTATCGTAAAATGGCAGAGGAAGGGAAGTTATATTCTTTTATTCTCAAAAGGGCAGATGCCATCAAAAAAAGGCTCTATGTCATGCTGGATGAAGTACAGGTAGTGCCGGAGTGGCAGGTAATTGTTAATTCTCTTCGGGTAGATATGGATTGCGATTTGTACATTACCGGTTCCAATGCAGCTCTTTTTTCTAGCGAACTTGCCACCTATCTTTCAGGCAGGTGTATTCGCATCGAGGTATACCCCTTTACTTTTTCGGAATCCAGGGAAATGATGAAATCCATGGGAAAAGAGGTTTCCGATGAGAGGTTATTTATGGACTATTTGAAATACGGTGGATTTCCCCAGCGGTTTTATCTACCTGATGAAGAGTCTGTAGAAACGTATCTGAGGGATATTTACGAGGCGGTAGTCATGCGGGATGTAGTTTCTCGCCACAGCACGAAGAATCCGGTACTTTTGGGACGGGTGCTGTCCTATGTGCTGGACAATGTGGGAAATCCATTTTCTGCCAGGAAGGTGAGCGGTGCTCTCACATCGGCAGGCATGAAGGTTTCGGTCCCTTCAGTGCTGAATTATTTGGATTGGCTCAAGGAGGCGTTTATTATTCTTCCAGCCAGGAGATACGATCTTATAGGAAAAGAGATTCTGGGTACCATGGAAAAGTATTATGCTGCTGATTTAGGACTGAGGAATATTGCAAAAAACAGCGAAAAGGTGGACAGCAGTAAGCTGTATAAGAATATTGTCTTTCTTGAAATGAAATCAAGAGGCTATGAAGTGGAAGTAGGGAAATGGGAAAATCGTGAAATCGATTTCATCTGCCGAAAGGGAAAAGAAAAGCTGTATATCCAGGTAGCTTACCTGATTACGGAAACAGATGAGAAAAGGGAATTTGGGAATCTGGAAGAAATTAAAGATAACTATCCCAAATATGTAATCAGCGGCGACTTGATGGACCTTAGCCGCAATGGAATTATTCATAAGAATATTATCCGATTTCTTCTCGACGAGAAATGAATATGAGGAACCGAGTGGGAAACTGTACGCGAAAAGTTTCCTATTCGGCGCTGGACAAATGTGAATCATAGCGGCAGGAAACTATTCGCGAAAGGTTTCCCACCCGGCATGGGACGAATGGGAATCATATCGACGGGAAACTATACGCGAATGGTTTCCCACCCGGCATGGGATGATTGTGAATCATGGAGACAGGAAACTGTTTGCTAAGGAAGCACTGATTAATTCATAGAGTCTGCTTTTATAAG
>DCJJ01000018.1:9921-14199 GCA_002320515.1 Dialister sp. UBA1703
ATTTAATCAGCGCTTCCTTAATGGTTTCCCACCCGGCATGGGATGATTGTGAATTATCGCGAATCGCCGACTCAGGTAACTTCCACTCCTGTGCTACAATAGAAGGAGAAATTGACTTTCAGTTACTTTTCATGGTGAGGTGGTTTCCATGGTTTATAGAAAAATGATGGCTGCCCTGGCGGCGGGGCTTCTGTGTGTTTCTTTTTCTTCCTATGCCAATGAAGGGCCCCAGGCGCCGAAGGGGGATGTAGTTCCTTTTACGGCAGCAGTGAAGGAGAAGGGGAAATGGGGGGCCATTGACGGCAGCGGGAAGATGGTCATTCCCGTTTCCTATGATAAGATCGGCATCAGCCTGTCGGATCCCGATGTGAAGGATGATGATAGGGACAGTGAACCTGGCCGGGACAACCTGGTGGAGGTGGAGCAGGGGAAACTTCGGGGCTTCTATAACCGAAGCGGAAAAGTGGTGGTCCCCGTTTCCTATGAGACCCGTTCTGTCTGGAAGGAAGGCGCTCTGGCGGTGGAAGGGAAGGATAAGCGGATTTCCTTCTATAAGAAAGACGGCACGAAAATTTCCGATAGGACTTATGAGCAGGTGTCCGATTTCCAAAATGACATGGCCATTGTGAAGGCAGGCGGAAAGTATGGTTATCTGTCCCTTGACGGAAAGGAAATCGCACCGGTGTACCAGGAAGCCCGTTATTTTGAGGACGGTCTGGCGCCGGTGAGAATCAAAGGCCGCTGGGGTGTCATTGACCGGGACGGGAAAGAAGTGGTGGCGCCTCATTACAAGGATGCAGGCCCCTCCTACAGCGACGGCCTTCTGGCGGTGGAGGATAATCAGAACCACTGGGGCTTTATAGACGGGAAGGGGAAAGAGGTGGTGCCTCCCGTCTATAAATCGGTGGTGCCCGTATTCAGCGAGCATATGACTGCCGTGCAGGATGCAGGCAAGCTCTGGGGGTTCATGGACAGTGAAGGCCATGTGACCGCGGTGCCTCAGTTTAAAGCAGTGCTTACCCCCTTTTCTGAAGGCCTGGCAGGGGTGAAGACCACCGATGGCAATGGCTATGCCAAACCGGACGGCACTATAGCTTTTATGGCGGAATTTGACAAATTATATCCTTTTGAAAACGGTATGGCAGAAGTTCGTACCGGTGAGGTAGGGGAAACGGCGGTCATGCGCCGCTTCCCTGTCACCATCGGTATCGGCTGGGGCTGGGGACACTGGTATCATCACCATCATCACTACCATCACCCCTGGGGATGGGGGATTGGTTTCCCTGTGTGGGATCCCTGGTACTATGATTATGAAACGGTGCCCACCATCAAAGTAAAGAGGGGCTACATCAACAGCAGCGGCAAAGTGATTGCCAGTCCTGCCAATGACCGGGTGTTCAAGCTGGGAGAAAAGGGTATCCTTATCCGCAATGACGGAAAGTATGGCTGGGTGAACAGGGAAGGTATCTTCATTGCCCATACGATATACATGGGACTCCTGCCGGCAGAAGAGGACAATGTTCTCCTTGCCCAGAACGACAGCAAAAAGTGGGGCATCCTTTCCATGGATGACGGAAGCACGCTGGTGCCCTTCTCCTATGACTCCTTCTATGCCATGGGAAACGGACTTTATGGGTATAAACTCAAAGATCAGTGGGGCCTGATTTCAAAGGACGGCACCATCATCACGGAACTCCTCTTCCGCGCTGTGGCTAAAGAGGGAGACGGCCTCATTCCGGTAAAGACAAAGGACGGCTGGAAGTATGTGGATAGGGAAGGAAAAGACCGCATTACCTTCAAAGAAGAAGCTGCCGATGTGACTCCCTTCCACGAAGGCAGAGCCGGTGTGAAAATCAAAGGCAAGTGGGGACTCATCGATACCACCGGACACTTTGTGGCAGAACTGGTGTATGAGGATTTGGATATTTTGTAAAATGAATGATACGGCGCTCCTCCCAAGGGGCGCCGTTTTTATACGCCTTTTATGATAAAATCGGCTATCGGCTATCGGCTATCAGCTGTCGGCTGCCGGCCGTTCCCTGACTGCGCATGACTCTACGAAAGACATAGAGAGGCCTATTCTGACCCCTGAACAGGGGGAGTCCGGCGCGGCCGGATATAGTGGCCAATTCACCGTAATGCCGGTTCATGACTAATGATACGCAACGCAAGAGACTTCTTCACAGCTAATTGCTAAAAGCTAACTGCTGTCGCGTCTACGCCAAGCGCTCCTTTCTGCCTCAAAGCAGCATTCAGCAGGGAGATTTGAGGGCTCCCTTTCACCGGCTCCACGAAACTATGGGATTCATATCGTCTTGTACCACCGCTCGAAATGACGGGGAGCCATAGTGGCACAATGCAAGTCCTGTAACGCTGACTATATACTTATTGCCCGCAAGGGCAATCCTTCCCCTCAGAACCCTCAGAACCCTTTGAACCCTCACGCCGCAGGCGTGTCCAAGGCCCATCCATCTTGAGAACCTTTTTCGTACAACCTTTCTACGCAACCCGCCTGCGCCAGCAGGCTACAACCTTCTTTTCCGAACCCTCTATTTCCCCTTTATGCTATAATATTTCCCATCAGGAGGACATATATGAAACAGCATAAACAGGGCCTGGCCAAGGGGGCTCTTCTATTATCGGTGATTATTCTGTTCGGCGGTCTGTACTTGGCGGATCCTTCTGCTTTTTACACCATATGGGTGCTGATGAAGCGGGGAGAAATTCTGGAAATTGCTGCCTACATCCGATCCTTTGGCGATGGGGCGGCGGTGTTTGCCTTTGTGCTGACTGCCATTATGAATGCGGTGGGATTCCCGCCGGCCATGATTTTTTCCACGGCCTGCACTTTGATTTTCGGCATTGTGCCGGGCATTCTTCTGGCCTGGGCAGCGGAGACTGTGGGAGCGGGCATCAGTTTCATCTTTTTCCGTACATTTCTACGGAATTCAGCAGAAAGGCTGATTGCAGGGAATGCCCGGATTTCTGCCTGGGATGAAAAGAGCAGGACAGAGGGGTTCCGGGTGATGATGATTGCCCGTATCATCCCCTATTTCCCTGCGGCAGTGATTAATGCTTTCGGCGCCCTCTCAAAGATGAGTTTCCGTGACTATATACTGGCCTCTTTTATCGGGAAATTTCCTGCTACCGCCATTGAGGCCCTCATTGGACACGATACGGTGACCATCCACCAGAATCCCCTGCGCCTTGGCGTTGTCATTGGTATTTCTATCCTTTTATATGTGATTTTTTTCATCTGGGATAGAAGAAATCGGAAAGTGAGTGAGGAGTAATGGAGAAGAAGCAGGAAGAAAAACTGGACCGGCTTTTTGATTTCTTCCGTGAAATCGACAAAGAAAAGCTGGTTACCCGGCAGACCTATGTTACCGGCGCCGTGCGTATGGAGGATGATGCGGAACATGCCTGGCATATGGCGGTTATGACTCTTCTGCTTTCAGGGTACAGCAATGAGAAAATTGATGTGCTGAAAACAGTGTCCATGCTTTTAATTCATGACCTGGTGGAAATCTATGCCGGTGACACCTACGCCTATGCAGGGGTGAGCAAAGAGGCCCAGCATGAAAAGGAAGCAGAGAGCGCAGACCGTCTCTTCGGCATGCTGCCGGAGGAGGGAAAGAAATTCCGCGCCCTGTGGGATGAATTTGAAAGGGCGGATACGCCGGAAGCTCGCTTTGCCCATACCATGGACAATATCCAGCCTATGATGCTGAATGACTACACCGGCGGCAGAGCCTGGAAGGAGCATGGTGTCCATCTTTCCCAGATAATGAAACGGAATAAGCATACCGCAGAAGGATCGGAAATCCTCTGGGACTATGCCAGGGAAAAGCTGATCGGTCCCCATGTGGGGAAGGAAATTAAGGAGTAATAGATAGATTTGAGAATTGAGATTTGAGGAAGGGAGACTATCAGACGGACCTGTTGGGCCCGAAAATTGTACCGGCGGCTCCGCCGCAATTCTCATCCTCCTTTCTCCGGAAGGGGGGCTCTGTTTCTCCGCTATGCGGCTTGGGTGACACAAAGGTAAATCCCGTAACGCTGATTTCATACTCATCGCCGTAGGCGATACCTTCCCCCTCTAAACCCTCTGAACCCTCGATCGGGATTGGAATCGGGGAAACTGGCTTTCTCCCCACAAACTTGCCCACTCCCGCATGCGGGGGTGGGGGACCACGAAGTGGTGGAAGGGGGAGGCGAGCGAAGCGAGCCCATGCCGCCAATAACGGTCAGCCGACAAAAGGAAGGCCCTTTTATGGG
>DCJJ01000022.1:0-269 GCA_002320515.1 Dialister sp. UBA1703
AAGTCTTTTTTGAAAAAAATAGGTTTATTGTTAACAGGAGAAAAAATAGGCAAGAAAAAAGCACACATCAAAATGACATGTGCTTTCGGATTTTTTCTTAATTAAGTGGCATTGTATCTGGGGGACAGAACAACCTGTGCTTAAAGTAGAATCACTTATCAACAGATAGCGTCACGGAGCTTTATTGTCCCCCCTACCGCAGGCGGTAGGCATATATATGATGGCGCCGAAGGCGCCGTACCTCACCAGCGCAGCGATACTATATAACT
>DCJJ01000022.1:344-4855 GCA_002320515.1 Dialister sp. UBA1703
GCGGCTGGCTCAACCCTCACGCCCATCAGGGCGTGTCAACCTTCGGGAATACTGGAAAGCACCGCCCCCCGGTCCCGACCGCGCCACAGGCGCCCACTTTCACCCTCTGAACCCGGGCCACCCAGTGGCCCCATAAGGATATCATTGTTTTTCTAAAAAGGCTGTCTTTGTATCATAAAGTACCTTGACTTTTGTTGTATAAAGGTATACTATAATTTTGCTGATACGAAATAGTGTACAAGAAATTCAAGCTTTTATATTTCTTATCTTCATACCTTAAGGAGGGCTATGATGGACGCAAGAGAAAATGCTTATGTTTTATGGTTTGATGAACTGCACAGAAAGGATGTAGCACTGGTTGGCGGGAAGTCTTCTTCCCTGGGTGAACTGACCACCTCCACCGGTGTGCCCGTTCCCTACGGATACGCTACCACGGCTCATGCATACCGCTATTTCATGGAAACCACCGGACAGAACAGAAAGATTCATGAACTGCTCCAGGAACTGAAGGACGTGGAAGACTCTGTGGAACTCCATGAAGTCTGCACCAAGATCCGCGAAAGCATCGTTTCCGCTGAAATGCCGGAAGACCTGGCAAAGGCTATCGGCGACGCTTACGAAGAACTGGCTAAGAAAGTGAATGAGGAAAACCCCTATGTGGCAGTCCGCTCCTCCGCCACCGCTGAAGATCTGCCTGATGCTTCCTTTGCAGGCCAGCAGGATACCTACCTCAATGTCACCGGCCGTGACATGGTTATCCGCAAGGTGAAGGAATGCTACGCATCCACCTTTACCGACCGTGCTGTATACTATCGTGCCAAGAAACATTTCGACCATGAAAATGTAGCCCTTTCCGCTGCTGTCCAGATGATGGCCGACTCCAAGGTGGCCGGCGTTATGTTCACCGTGAACATTGCCAACGGCGACGATTCCTGCGTCATGATCGAAGGCTCCTGGGGCCTGGGCGAATACGTGGTACAGGGCACCGTTACACCGGATAATTTCATCGTCAATAAAGCTGATCTGACCATCAAATCCCGCATTGTGAATGAAAAGTCCATCGAACTGGTGCGCAAGCCCGGCGGCGATGTGGAAGAAAGAAAGGTACCGGAAGAAAGAGCAAAATCCCAGGCTCTCACCGATGACCAGGTGGTGAAACTGGCAAGCTATGCCAAAGCCATTGAAAAACACTATGGCTGCTACATGGATATGGAATGGGCAGTAGACCATCAGGACCGCATCTGGATCCTCCAGGCCCGCCCGGAAACCGTTTGGTCCAAGAAGAATAAAGAAAAGAAAGCTGGAAATGGAGAAGTGAAAATGACAACTGATCACAAGGTACTCGTTAAAGGCCTTCCTGCAAGCCCGGGAATGGCAGCAGGCAAATGCCATGTAATTACAGATCCGAAGGACATTGACGAATTCCAGGAAGGTGAAGTTCTCGTCACCACTATGACCTCCCCGGACTGGGTACCGGCCATGAAGAAGGCTGTTGCCATTGTCACCGATGCCGGCGGCATGACCTGCCACGCATCCATCGTTTCCCGCGAACTGGGCATCCCCTGCGTGGTTGGCACCAAGAGCCGCAGCGTAGAAGCCACCAAAGTACTGAAATCCGGCCAGGACATCACCATCGATGCCCAGAACGGCGTGGTCTATGAAGGCATTGTAGAAGACCTGGTAAAGAAGGATGAACCCAAGCAGGCAGCAGGCGCAGCAGGCACCACCGTAGTGGCAGCCGAATACTTCGCACCCACCGGCACCGGCGTCATGATGAACCTGGGCGACCCGGACCTGGCTGATAAATATGCAAGCCTCCCCTGCGACGGCATCGGCCTCATGCGTGAAGAATTCATCTGGACCACCTTCATCCATGAACATCCGCTGTACCTCATCGAACAGGGTAAACCGGAAAAAGTCATCGATATGCTGGCAGAAGGCATCTCCAAAGTATGCCGCGCCCTGGCTCCGCGTCCCGTAGTTCTCCGTTTCTCCGATTTCAAATCCGGCGAATACAGAAACCTCAAGGGCGGCGACAAATACGAACCGGTAGAACCGGCTGACCTTCTTGGCTGGAGAGGCGCTTCCCGCTACTACGATCCCAAGTACACTGCCGCTTTCCGCCTCGAACTGAAAGCTGTAAAGAAAGTCCGTGAAGAATACGGCCTGAAAAACCTGAACTGCATGATTCCGTTCTGCCGCACCGTAGCAGAAGCAGCCAAAGTCACCGCCATCATGAAAGAAGAAGGACTGGAAAGAGGCCCGGACTTCAAACTCTTCCTCATGGCTGAAATCCCATCCAACATCATCCTGGCTGACCAGTTCAACCAGTACATCGACGGCTACTCCATCGGCTCCAACGACCTCACCATGCTCATCCTGGGCTGCGACCGCAACAACGACACCGTTTCTTCCCTCTTCGACGAAAGAAACCTGGCCATCAAGAGAGCTGTCCGCCACCTTATCGCCACCGCCCACAAAGACGGCAAGACCGTTTCTATCTGCGGCCAGGCACCGTCCGTATATCCTGACTTCACCGAATTCCTGGTGAAGAGCGGCATCGACTACGTATCCGTCAACCCGGATATGGTGAAAGCCACCAAGAGAAACGTAGCCCACATCGAACAGAGACTCATGCTGGACGCTGCTACCGGAAGAGGCATCAAGGAAGTAGAAGACTACACCTGGTAAGATACCTATGGCAGCCACGGTCCATGAATGACCGATGAATATTTCCCAAACCGGGGCTGCGAAGGCAGTCCCGGTTTGTTATTTTCCATACGAGAAAGGAGACAACATGCAGCTCACCAGCCGTCAAAAGGAAATTACCCGCATCGTCCGGGAAAACGGCCCTATTACGGGAGAAATGATTGCAGAACGTCTTCATGTCACCCGCAGCGCTCTCCGCGGCGACCTGGCAGTCCTCCTCTCCGGAGAAGTGATCGCAGCAAGACGCCGGCTGGGCTACTACTACCTGGGCGGCGGAGAAGACCCCGCAGCAGCCGAAATCCGCTCCTGCACCGCCGAGTCCTGTATGTCCCGTCCCGTCCTTGTGAACGCCGATTCCAATGCCTATGACGCAGCCGTCCTCCTCTTCACCGAAGACATCGGCACCCTCTTCGTAGGGAAAGAAGACGACGTGCTGGGCGTGGTATCCAGAAAAGACCTTTTGAAATCCGCCATGGGCAGGGAAGACCTGGCCAAAGTGCCCATTTCCATGGTCATGACATCCCGCTCCAAAATGATTTACGCAGAGCCCGATGAAGACATGGTATCCATTGCACAGAAACTCATCGACTATGAAATCGACTGCCTCCCCGTAGGCACCTTCAAAGACGTGAACGGAGAAAAGAAATTCCAGCTCAAAGGCCGGATTTCCAAAACCAATATTACCCGCCTCTTCCTGGAACTGGGACGGGGCAAACGATAAACATAAAAGGAGGCTATGCCCTTGAATAAAATACCGGAAGTCTATGTGGTCTCCGACTCCCTGGGCGACACGGCGGAAAGCGTGGCCAAAGCCACCATCAGCCAGTTCGATGAAGACATCGACATCATCCGGGTGCCCTTCATCCGCCACGCGGAACAGATCCAGAAAGTCATAGAAGAAGCAGCCCAGCATGGCGCCGTGGTCTGCCACACCCTGGTAAGCCCGGAACTCCGCCAGACCTTTGAAAAAATCGCAGAAGCCAAAAACGTGCGCTACGTGGACATCCTGGGCCCCATGATGGACATGGTGGGATCCATTTCCACCACCAAGCCCAGAATGAAGCCGGGCATTATCCACAAACTGGACGAAGAATACTTCCGCAAAGTGGAAGCCATCGAATTCGCCGTGAAATACGACGACGGCAAGAACCCCGCAGGATTCGCCAAAGCCGACGTCGTCCTTGTAGGCGTATCCCGTACATCCAAGACACCTCTCTCCATGTACATGGCCCACAAGAAATACAAAGTAGCCAACCTTCCTCTGGTACCGGAAGTGCCGCTGCCGGAAGAAATCTTCCACATTCCGCCCTACCGCATCATCGGTCTCATCATCGACCCCTACAAACTCAACACCATCAGGAGCGAAAGAATGAAGGCCCTGGGCTTCTCCGGCACCGCCAACTACACCGACATCGCCCGCATTGAAGACGAACTCTCCTACGCCAAAGAAGTCATGCGCCAGCTCCACTGTATGGTCATCGACGTATCCAACAAGGCCATAGAAGAAACCGCCAGCCGCATCATGTCCATCGTCCAGAGAAATAAAGAACTATACGGCGATAAATACTGACAGGGAAAAGACTGCAGAGACAGAAAACTCTGCAGCCTTTTTTGCGTCCCATGCTTTGACGGAAGGGGGGCACATGGTGAGCCAATCAGCAGAATGCCTATCATGGCCTATGATACAGAAAACTCGTCCCGTAACGCTGACTTCTTATGGACAAGCCCCTTTGGGCGTGAGGGTTCAGGCGCCTTTCGGCGCGGTCGGGATCGGGACCTGGGCGGTGCTTTCCAGTATTCCC
>DCJJ01000044.1:0-8021 GCA_002320515.1 Dialister sp. UBA1703
ATAGAATATAATAAATACATAAAAACAGTGAAATTCATTTGTGAACAATAAGGAGTGTATGCATATGATGGCACCGATTACAGGCACTGAAAATATTGATAAGGTATTAACCGAAGGCGATGTGATTCTGGGATTTTCCGCTCCCTGGTGCGGATACTGCAGAAGACTGCGTCCTATGGTAGAAAAACTTTCCGGTGAGATTGAAACGCCTATTTATGGTATTAATGTGGATGAAGATGAGGAAATTGCCAAAAGGTATGAAGTAGAAACCATTCCAACCCTCATTTACTTCCATGACGGCAAGCCGGTGAACCGGATTATCGGATACGGCAATGTGGGCTATAATGATTTGAAGGCCTTTGTTGAAAAGGCAGCTGAATAAGGAGAAAAGGGAGTCCCAAGAGGGGCCCTTTTTTTTTATGCATTTTTTCAAAAACATATGATTTCATGGGGCAGGAAGAGATGGGGCGTGGTACAATGAAATAAATGAAATGATTTGGGAAAGGAAGTGGAAATGTGGGCATCGAGGTCTTAAATCTTTCAAAGAGGGAACTGCTGAATCTGGGAGAGCAGTACCTGAAAATCAGAAATTATGACCAGGCCATGACCTATCTGTCCCGGGCTGTTAGGCAGGGCAGCAGCCAGGCAGCGCCCAGGCTTTTTGAGCTGGGGAAAAGTTTTTATAAGGAAAGAAAATACGGGCCCGCATTGCACTGCTTCCAGGCTTTGGCAGATAAAGGGCATGGCAGGAGCAGCCTCCTTCTGGGGGAAATATATGAGCATGGCTATGGAGTGATGCCTAATCTACAGAAAGCTTTTGACTGTTATGCCGCTGCCTACCAGAGCGGGGTTCCGCAGGGAGCTTACCAGGCAGGGCGTATGATGACACCGGATGCGCTTCGCTCCGAGGAAATCCGGGACATTGCCATCAGCTGGTACAAAGAGGCTATTGCCGGCGGTATTTATAAGGCCTATGCGGAAATAGGAAAACTCTACCAGGATCATGGGCGGAATGAGAAGCCGGGAAACCCGCCTAAAAATGACCGGACGGCCCTGTCCTGGTTCCTGCGGGGCGCTGTCCATGGAGATAACCTCTGCCGAGAACTGGCAGGGGATGCATTTATCAGGGGCAGGGGGACGGAAGTGAATGTGAAACGGGGACTGGAGCTCTATGCCCAGGCCTTTCATGACGGCAGTATTTCCGTATGCTTTAAACTGGGCATGCTCTATGACGAAGGAAAAGCGGTCCATAAAAATGTGGATTTATCCATTGCCTGGTACCTGAAAGCCTATGAGCGGGGCGACCGGAGAGGAAAGGTCGAAGCAGGGCTTGCGGCATATCGGGCAGGGAGAGCCTATCCGGCCATACCGGATGGCATGGAAGAAAAAAAGAAGGCTCTTTCCTATCTTGAGCAGTCCGCTTCTTTAGGCTGCGGTATTGCATTTGAAGCGCTGGCAGATATAGCCTTATCCCAGGGCCGGTATAAGGATTTTGAAGAAAACCTGAAACAGGGATACCGGGCCGGCAGCGAAGAATGCCGGAAAAAGCTGATTTGCTTCTGCTGCGGCAGGGCCATGAAAGCACTGCAGGCCATGAAAAATTTTCAGTTCCTGCGTACCGGCAGGAGAGAGACACTGTCAACGGAAGACAGCGAAAAGATGAAGGAAGCGGCAGGCTGGTACAAAAAAGCAGCTGCAGCCGGTGATGTTGACTCATCAGCCTTTCTGGGCAAGCTCTATCTTTATTATGGAGATGTACTGGGAGTGACAGAAAAGGATTTCACTAAAGCTGCCAGGAAAGGATCTTCGTCATCCGACATTTACGTGGATGTCCTTTTGTGGAAGTACTATGCGGGACCTGGTCCCCATGACGGAGAAGTCTTTCATAAGGAAAATCCAAAGAAAGCGTTCCAGCTGGCCCAGCGGCTGGCAAGAAAGGGACATTTTAAATTTTATAAAATCATGTCTTCCTACTATGAAGAGGGATATGGCACGAAAAGAAGCAGCCGCATGGCTGCCTATTGGGCTGATCAAGTCCGGAACTGAGGGGCGAATACAATGGAACTAGCAAAATATCTGGATCAGGTAAGGAAATCAAATCCTCTGGTTCATCACATTACCAATTACGTCGCGGTCAATGACTGTGCCAATGCATGTCTTGCTATCGGCGCTTCGCCGGTAATGTCCGATGCCATTGACGAAGTGGGAGACATGGCGGCTATTTCATCGGCTCTGGTGCTTAATATAGGCACCCTGAATGTGAGCAAAGTAGAATCCATGATTGAGGCCGGCCGCAGTGCCAATGCCCATCATATTCCCGTGGTATTTGACCCCGTAGGCTGCGGTGCTACTTCCTTCCGCAACCGGATGGCGGCGGAAATCATGAACCATGTGCACATGTCGGTGATTCGTGGAAATATGAGCGAAGTGCTCTCCCTGGGCGGCGTTCATCTCCATACCAAAGGCGTGGACGCCGGCGAAACAGTGAACCTGGAAGAGGCGGCCGAACTGGCTTCCAAGCTCTCCCAGACATGGAATGCGGTGGTTGTCATCAGCAGCAAGGTGGATATAATTACCGATGGAAATAAAAAAGTATTTATTCATAACGGATGTCCTGAAATGCCGCTCATTACAGGCTCCGGTTGCATGTGTACCACCCTTATCGGTGCCTTCTGCGGCGCCAGCCCGAAGGATCCCTTCGGAAGCTCTGTGGCAGCCATGGCAGCCATGGGCCTTTCCGGTGAAAGAGCCTGGAAAGCATACGAAAAACAGGGACTGGGACACTTCCATATGGGCATACTGGATGAACTGGGACATATGACCGGTGAAATCCTTGCCAAAGGAGCCCGCTATGAAGAACATTGATTACAGCCTCTACCTGGTTACCGATAGAAACCAGCCGGCAGCCGGCACCTTTGAAAAGGTGGTGGAAGAAGCACTGAAAGGCGGCGTCACCCTGGTACAGCTTCGAGAAAAAGAAGGAGACACCGGACTCCTCTATGAAAGGGCAGTGAAACTGAAAAAAATCACTGACGCTTTTCATGTGCCCCTCATTATAGATGACCGTATCGATATTATGCTGGCCAGCGGCGCAGACGGCGTCCACGTAGGACAGTCCGACATGCCGGCGGCCATGGCAAGAAAACTGATAGGCCCGGACAAAATCCTGGGCGTCTCTGCAGGCACCCTGGAAGAAGCGGTGCAGGCGGAAAAAGACGGCGCCGACTACCTGGGCGTAGGGGCCATGTTCCCTACGGCTACCAAGGAAGATGCGGACATTACCTCGTCTTCGGAGCTTAGAAGAATCATGGATACCGTCCATATCCCGGTCGTCACCATCGGCGGCATGAATAAAAACACCATCCCCCTTTTCAAAGGCTATGGTCTCTCCGGCTTTGCCGTAGTCTCTGCTGTTATGGCTGCAGATGAACCGGAAAAAGCGGCGGCAGAACTTAAGGAAATGATTGATCAAGTGCTGGGAAGATAGTACAGCGTAAAGTTGAATAGAGGAGACAGGCACCAGACATCAGATGGGAAGACGTCAGACTGATAAACCGGACTTCCGGTCTTCTGACGGTCATTCTGGGCGCAGCATTGGTAAGAATCGTAAGAGAAGGTATACTGATAAATGCCGGATGACTTGTCCGGCGGGAAAGGAATCCCGTAACGCCGGCTTTATACTCATTGCCGCGCAGCGGCAATCCACACCCTCTAAACCTTCTAAACCCTTTGAACCTTATGAACCCGCTGAACCCTTTTCCCTTACAACCCTTCTACACAACCTGCGGCGCCAGCCGCGCCCCCTTTTTATAAGACCTGCGGCGAAGCCGCCACCACCACCCTTTGAACCCTCTGAACCTTCTGAACCCTTTGAACCCGGGCCACAAAGTGGCCCCATATGGTATAATATCCATAAGACTGAATACATAAAGCGTTAATTCGTGAGGTGAATATGATGAAAAAAGTACTTCTTATGCTGGCCCTGGCGGCTTCCATTTCCGGCGCGGCCTATGCGTCTCCCCAGACTTCCTTTAAGAAGGGGGAAACGGAAGTGAATGTGGGTATGTGGGACTCCTCCGCCCATTCCAATGGCTATAAATCAGACGGAGAATGGAATTTCCTGGGCGGACTGACCTACGGCATTAACGACCGCTGGGCTGCCCAGTACCAGTACACCGGCCTTCATACGGACCATACCAATGGCAATATGAATGAAATCAATGCTCTTTACTCCCTGCATCCCCAGGTAGCTGCCTTTGCAGGGTGGAACCGCATTGCCATGAAGGACTTCCCCAGCGGCGTTTTCGGTTCCTCCGATACCACCAATAACATTGCCCAGCTTGGCATCGTGGCCCGCCAGCCGGTGAACGATGTGGTGGATGTATATGCCAAAGGCGCCGTAGGCACCGAATCCACCTCCATGTGGGAAGCAGGGGTGAACCTGGCAGTGGACAAGAACGTGGACCTCAATGCCGGCTACCATTACCTCAACACCCGCGGTGACGATGACCACAACGTGTCCTACAAAGGCTTCATGGCCGGCCTGTCCTACCGCTTCGGCGGCAGCGATGCAGCAGCCTTTACGGAAACGGAAGATAAGAACTACGATTTCGAAGAAGATACAGCTCCCTCCACCGTTACCATCCAGCCCTCCGCCGGCAAGGCGGATCCGGTGGACGTACCGGCAGACACACCGGTAAAGGCACCGGAAAATGACTACTACTTCAACAGCATCCATTTCAAGAGCGACTCCGCCGCCATTGATGATGCCCAGAAGGTGAACCTGGAAGCCTTCATTAAAAAGGCCAAGGAAACAGGCCACACCTTCAAACTCGTAGGCCGGGCTGACGCCACCGGCAGTGCGGACTATAACAAAGACCTCTCTGCACGCCGCATTGAAAGCGTGAAACAGTACGCTGTAGATCACGGCGTGGACGCCTCCAAACTGGTGGCCATGGTGAAAGGCGCAGAAGATGGAAGCGGAGCCGAAGGACGGCGCGTGGATATTTTCGAACATAAATAATCAGGAAATGAAAAATCCCTGTGAAATCAAATGATTTCACAGGGATTTTTACGTGTCAAAAGAGGCGGGGGGAAAAGTTATTCCAAAAGCAAAAGGGTTCAAAAGGTGCAGAGGGTTCTGTCTGCCTTTGGCAGACGGGTTCAAAGGGTTGTGGTATCGCCCTTACGGGCGATGAGTTTATATGCCGCCGAAGGCGGCACTTATACTGGCGCCGCCAGGCGCCCACCACCACCTTTTGAACCTTTTGAACCCTTTAATAACCCCTTTATTTATCCCATCAAGAGAGGAATCAGTTCTCTGGGGGACGAGACGATCACCCTGGCTCCGTGGGAAAGGAGGAAGGGACGGGTGCGGAAGCCCCAGTCCACGGAAATACAGGGAAGCCCTGCGTTTTTCGCTGTTTCCAGATCCACTTCCGAATCGCCGATATACACAGCCTGGGCAGGGGACACATGAAGATCCTTCAGAATGGCCATTACCATATCCGGCGCCGGCTTGCGCCGGATTTCCTTATGATTGCCCATGGCCCGGTCAAAGAGGCGGGGGAAAAGGGCGTCGGCCAGCACCTGCACATCCCTGTCATCCTTATTGGACGCCACGGCCGTTAAAACGCCATGGCTCCGAAGGGCAGAAAGCACCTCCGGTATGCCTTTATAGGGCGCTGTCTTTTCGCGGCAGTGGGCGGCGTAGCGGGGGACGAAGAAACTTTTTAAAGTCTCTACGTCCTTTTCCGAAAAATGGTAACGGGAAAAGGGGATGGAACTTCCGATATACTCCAGCTCCTCCTCCGGGCATCCGCCCTCCAGCGCCAGTACCTTCTCCATATCCGCGTCAATGCCGCAGCCGAAGCAGAGCTTGATTTTTTCTTCCGTGAAATCGTGGCGCCGCCCCATTTGCTCCAGGGCATAATTGGAAGCGGCGGTGAGGTCGCTGATGGTATTTAAAATAGTACCGTCCATATCAAAAATGACTGCTTTGTACATGGGATGCTCCTTTGTGATTTAGTGATTTAGTGATCTAGTGAGCTAGTTGGCTGGTGAGATAGTGGGACAGGGGGGGGCAGCTGTTGGTTGTCCGATTCCCGCCTGCCCCTGTCATCCTGAGCCGCAGGCGAAGGATCTCGGTAAGAATCGTAAGTAAGGGAATGATGCTGCATACCAGTCGGCGGGAAGCAGTGCCGGGATGTATTCCCGAAAATATGAAGGGCGACAGCCCAGGGGAAAAAGAAAAGGCTAACCGCTGCCCGCCGACTGGCAGCATTTATACTCATTGCCGCGAAGCCGCCACCACAACCCTCGGCGCCAAAGGCGCCGTCAAACCTGAGAACCTTAAGAACCCTCGCCCGCGGAGCGGGCGTCCCCTGTATTTCCATTATACCTTCTTCTCCTGCAAAAGAAAAAATGGTTATGAAAAGTCCTTTTTTCCTGTTCATAGCTAACCTGTTCTGCTATAATGCTTTTAAAAAGTTTTTTGAAGATTCATGGAAAGAAGGATAGGATTATGAATCTTACAACCATGCATGCTGTGATTATCCTCTTCACGGTGGCCCTGGTCATCGGCATCGGGATTTACCATTCCCGGTCCATTTCATCGGCTGCAGGCTACAGTGTAGGCGGCAGGAGCGCAGGGGTTCCCCTGGTGGCAGGGAGTATTGCCGGTACGGTGGTAGGCGGCGGCGCCACCATCGGTACGGCGCAGCTGGCTTTCAGTTTCGGCCTGTCGGCCTGGTGGTTCACCCTGGGAAGCGGCATTGCCTTTATCATTATGGGCCTTTTTTATGCCCGCCGCATGCGGGGCACGGGGCTGGAGACCATTCCCCAGTTTCTGTCCCTGAATTACGGGAAGAAGGCGGAGGAGCTGTCTTCCGTGATTTCTTCCATAGGCATTCTTTTCTCCGCCGTGGCCAGCTGTCTGCCGGGGATTGAAATCATTTCCAGCCTGTCGGGGCTGGATCCCATGGTTTCTTCGGTGCTCCTCATTGTCATGGTTATCGGCTATACCTTCTTCGGCGGCATGAAAAGTGCGGCAGTAGGGGGCATTATGAAAATGGCCATTATCTGGGTGTCCCTTTTCGTGGCAGGCTTTGAGGCTTTCCAGATGCTTCACGGTACGCCGGCTTGGGATGCCCTGCCGGCGAGGGAGCTTGATCTTTTCGGACGGGGATTTGAGCCTTCCATGGCCAATCTCTTTTCCGTCATTGTAGGTGTTCTCTGCACCCAGACCTATATCCAGTGCATTTTCTCCGCCAGCACGCCGGTAACGGCGGCCTTCGGCTGTTTCACGGCGGCCCTCATCGTCATTCCGGTAGGCCTTCCCAGTGTGGCCATCGGCATGTATATGCATGCCTTTGATCCCAATGTATCGCCGATTCTGGTGCTGCCGGCCTACCTCATCAACCACACGTCCACCCTCATCGGCGGCCTGGCTATGGGCGGCATTCTTCTCTCCCTTATCGGAAGTATCGGCGGCCTGTCCCTGGGAATCGGCACCATGATTTCCCATGACATCATCATGCCCATAACCAAAATCACGGACGACCTGAAGCTCCTGAAAGTGACGAAAATGACGGTGCTGGCCGTTATGGCGCTGGCCTGCGTCATTTCCATCGCCAACCGGGGGTCTGAGGTGCTTTTCTGGAACTACCTCTCCATGGCCCTTCGTGGCGGCGGTATCTTCATCCCCTTCACCATAGCCGTCTTCCTTCCGGGACACCTGACCAAAACCTGGGCGGTCATTTCCATGGCAGGAAGCACCCTGGCCGCTCTCCTGGCTGTCTTCATGGGTCTTCCGGTGGAGCCTCTCTTTGTAGGTCTCATAGCCAGTGTGATTTTCATCTTTCCGGGAATCCGGATAAAGAAGATACCGGGAACAAAGGATTACAGGCTGTAGTGTCATGTGTCATGGGTGGCGGGCAGCTGTATTCCCGAAGGTTGACGCGGCTTCGCCGCGAGGGGGATGGCGTCGCCGGGCTTACGCCCTGGGCGCCAAAGGTTCTGTC
>DCJJ01000044.1:8055-8269 GCA_002320515.1 Dialister sp. UBA1703
TAGTATCGCTGCGCTGGCGAGGTAGGCGCCTACCGGCGCCGGTATAATCCGCCTGTCGGCGGATGTGACTGAGTTCCATGCAGCTATTGCCGCGAAGCGGCATATAAAATGGCGCCCCCAGGGGCGCCGTACTTCCCTAGCGGGTACGGTCAGCCAACCAATAGGTAAGCCGTTTAATGGGCAGGCTAAGGGCCTACTTTGGCTGACGTGGAGG
>DCJJ01000015.1:0-7887 GCA_002320515.1 Dialister sp. UBA1703
GAAAGGCCCGGCGGCTGGCTCAACCCTCACGCCCGTAAGGGCGTGTCAACCTTCGGGAATACTGTCCATCATGCCGATGCCAAAAGGCAGCGGACAGTCGCCAGCTATCTATGATCTCTGGCTTCTTCTTTGGCCAGGCGGTCACAGAGTTCGTTGTATTTCGTGCCCACATGGCCTTTGACCCATTGGAAGCGGATGTGATGTCTTCCCATGAGGTCGTCGATGGCGGTCCACAGGTCTTGGTTCAGGACGGCGGTGCCCTGTACGGTTTTCCAGCCGTTTTTCTTCCATTTCTCCACCCAGCCTTTGGAGAAGGCCTGCTGGAGGTACTTGCTGTCGGTGTGGAAGTCGATGGTGTGCACTTTGCCGTCGTCCGCCATTTTGAGGGCTTCATAGGCGGCCCTTAGTTCCATGCGGTTGTTGGTGGAGGATGGTTCACCGCCGGTCAGGGTGAGGAGTTCTTTTCCTTCCACGGAAAGGAAGACTGCCGCAAAGCCGCCGGGGCCGTCGGGGTTGACGAGGCAGGAGCCGTCGGTGTAGATGGTAAGGGCTTCCGGCAGGGAAATAGCCATGCCTGCACCATGGTAGTAAAGAATGCTGTCATCCAGAGGGTGCACGTGGGGCGGGTAGAGGATTTCCAGTTTTCTAATATCAGGGATTTCCTTTTTCACCGCCGGCGCAGGGGAGGGGGCGGCTTCTTTCACCGGTTTCCCATACCAGGCTTCCGCTTCTTCCCTGGTAACGAATCCTTTGTATAGGGCGCCGGGGAATCCCTGCACCTGTTTCTGGCAGTCCGGCCAGTTGTAGTAGACGCCGGGCTTTTTGCCTTTTTTCACGATATAATATTTCTTTTTTGCCGAGGTTTTGAAATTTTTCCGTATCATTTTGATTTCCTTTATATCCGAAGGGTGCCGTCTTCCACCATTTTCCAGAAGCAGAAGAGGGTGGCCTTAGTGTCTGCCAGGCTGTCGTGCCAGCCCCCTTCTTCGTAGCCGTAGTAGCCGGCGCAGGTGATGAGTTTCTGGTATTTATAGTGGCCGTATTTATTGAGGGGCAGGTTCTTTTCCTTTCCGTAGCGGTCGGAGAAGGGGCCCATAAGGTCGATGGGGCGGAGCTTCATGGGGCCGGGCACGTAGATCCCGTTCTGCCTGAGCATTTTGAGGTCGAAGGAAATATTATATCCTACCACCGCCCTGGCATGGCGAAGAAGATGGGAAATCTCTTCTTTCCGCATCTGGATGGAGGGTTTGTCCGCCACCATGGCAGGGGTGATGTGGTTCACCGCCATGGCTCCCGGCCAGCTTTCGGTGTGGTCAGGGCGGAAGTATTCATTCATCAGCACCGTGCCTTCGCCGTCAAGAATGGATACCTGCAGCACTTCCGCATTTCCCAGAAAGCCGGTGGTTTCCGTATCCAGTACAAGGATTTCATTTTTATTCATGGTTATCACTCACTTATTAAAAAAAGACGCAGCGAACCCTGCGTCCTCACTGGTTATTCCTCTTCCCAGCCGCTTTCCCTGCGGTAAGCCGCTCCATTGGGAAGGTCTTTATTTTTCATGGAATGGCGGAGCCTCCGGTTCAGCAGGGTGCGGATTTTCTTCTTTTCCCCGTTCCTGCTGGTCTGGATCATGTCCATGTCTTCATCTTCCATGATTTTTTCCGTTTTTTCTTTGCCGTACATTTTCCGGGCGTACTGGTTCAGTCTCGTCTCCCGGGTCACTTTCCGCGGTCGTTTCATGGCGTGATTCCTTTCCAGGGAAGCGCTGATTCATTGGTCAGTGCTTTCTTAACAACTTTCTTTATGGTACCATGATTTGGACGCTTTGACTAGTGTAAAAGGGGCCGCTGCCCGGCCCCGGGTTCAAAAGGTTCAGAGGGTTCATAAGGTTCAAAGGGTGGTGGATTGCCCTTCGGGTAATTATTTTATAATGCAGCCTTTAGGGACAAGATTAACGGGCAGGAGTCCCGAAGGGGAAAGCACCTCACTATTTAGGGAAATATTTGCCAGAACTTTAAAAAACATGATAATATTTACACAGGACAGCTGGCAGGGCTTTCTCTTACTTTCCGTAAGAGGAGGTGATTCACTATGAGCCAAGAATTGTATCAGGCCTTTATGGTCGTTATTAATTTTGCTGCTCTGGTGGTCGCCATCATTGCACTTTCTAAAAAGTAGCAATTGAAAAAAGCCATCCAATGGCTTGGAAGGCTCCTTTCAAATACAAAATATTCTGAGAGAGCCGTTTTCCACTCCACGGATGCCAGCGGTCTCTTTCTATGCCCATTATATCACAGAAAATGGAAAAGACAAATTTTTGATTGTTCCATTTTCTGTGTTTTTTTACTTGCTTTTCTACTTGGAAATGAATGAATCCATCAGCCTGTATCGCTTTCCATGTAACTCTGCCGCCTTTGAACCTTCTGCCTGCTGTCTATGATTTCTTCCCGCCGAATGGAGCTGGTACCTGTTATCTCATATACTGCATGTAACGAGATCCTTCGCTTACACCTAGGATGACACTGCCCGGCGGGAGAGCTCTACAGGCAGCAGACAGCGGTTCGCAGTAAGCCGACAGCAGGCTTTTCTTCCCTGTGAATTCCTGTGAACAGTGATTTCTACTACTGCTAGTAGGTTCAAAAGGATTTTCTCCCATTATCTTGTGAATGTACAGAAAAGAAAAGTCATGGTACAATAAAGTTATTCACAAAGTTCTTCACTTATGAACAGCTTTATTCAAAAGCTGAATATCCTGTATTTATCGAATGAAACTGAAAATCTCACAGAAAATCTTTTCACAGAAATTCACAGGTATTCACATGTTATCCAAAGGAGCCATTATGGATTTTTTCTTACTTTGGGAACAGGTGCTGGACTACATCAGCAAGAATGACAGCCAGTACTACCAGATGTTCTCCTACGACGTTTTTCCCACGTCCATGAACGACACCACCCTGGTGATAACGCCTTCCAAACCTTACCTGGTGCGGTGGATCAACGGGGTGTACAAGGGGAAGCTGGAGCAGATCGTAAGCTCCATTGCAGGAAAGCCTATGAAGGTGGAAATCGCTTCTCCCGGCGCTGCTTCCAATCCTCCATCTCCAGAAACTTCGGCGCCCCCCAAGGCGCCTCTTGCCCCGCCGGCTCCTGTGCCGGCGCCAAAACCGGTGCCTGCGCCGGCCATTCCTTTTCCGGAGGAGGAGAATCCAACGCCTTCCCCCCTTCCGGAGACCCCGCCGGCAGCTGCTGATCCATTTCCTGAAGAGGTGGCTCCGCCGGATTTCTCCAGTCTTACGCCAAAAACGGCGGACCAGGTGGTGCTGCCGGATATCCGCAATTACGAGGAGCTCCACGAGCCTTCTCTCTTTGAACCTATGACAGGGGTCGGGGAGACGAAGAAAAATTTCCAGCCCAATCCGGTGAACGAGGAATACACCTTTGAAACCTTCGTCCACGGCAACTGCAATGAAATCGCCTACCAGGCCGCCTATGCGGTGGCCCAGACCGCCACGAATCCGAACCAGGCGGATCAGAAGATGAACCCTCTTTTCATCTACGGCCCGTCGGGACTGGGCAAGACCCACCTGCTTCATGCCATCTGCAATTATATACATACATATAAGCCCAGCCTTTCGGTGCTCTTTGTGTCCAGCGAAACCTTCACCAATGAGCTCATCGACGCCATCCAGAACCACACCATGCCCAAGTTCCGGGCGAAGTACAGAAATCTGGATTTCCTCCTCATCGATGATGTGCAATTCTTCGGTTCCAGGGATTCCACGAAAATGGAAATCTTCAATACATTCAACGAACTTTTTGACAAGAAGAAATACATCATCATGACCAGCGACCGTACGCCATCGGACATCGACAAGCTGGAAGACCGCCTGCAGAGCCGCTTCTCCAGCGGCCTGGTGGCGCCTATTTCCCCGCCGGACTATGAAATCTGCTGCATCATCCTGCAGAAACGGGCGGAAAAGATGGGCATCACCCTGCCCAAGGATGTGGTGGACTACATTGCCAGCCATATCAATACCAATGTCCGTGAACTGGAAGGGGCCTTCAACAAGCTGGTCACCTTCTCCCACATTAAAAAGGAGCCCATCACCCTGCCCTTTGCCCGGGAAGCGCTGAAGGACCAGATTCCCATCGAAAGCGGACAGGAGCTTACGGTGGACTTCATCATCGACACGGTGTGCAAGTACTACGGCGTAAAGAAGGAAAAACTTCTGGGCAACGGACGGCCCAAGAGAATCGTCATTCCCCGGCAGATTGCCATGTACCTCTGCCGCAACGAACTTCACGAATCCTACCCCACCCTCCGGGACTGCTTCAAGCGGAAGGATCACTCCACCGTCCTCTACGCCTGCGAAAGGGTGGAAAACGACATGGCAAAGGATCCCCAGACCAGAGCCGCCATCGAAGCCATCAGGAAAATGCTTAGAAACAGGTGAGGGGCCTGTGGGCTTGACACTATGGCGTTTCATGCCGACAGGAAACGATTTGCAAAATGTTTCCTACCCGGCTTGACGCTATGGTGTTCCATACCGACAAGAAACCCTTTCCCCCTCCTAAAGTACTGTGAACAAAAGGGACGGGGGCAGGGGATAATCCTGTTTTCACACTGTGAATAAAGGGGAAGAAAGGAAAAACTGTGAAATCTGTGAATTGTGAAAAAAGTTATTCACTTCTTTCTGACAAGGCGGGACATTCGACAAAATCTTGATTTTCACAAAGTTATTCACTTTTTCACAGCGTACTACTGCGACTACTACTATCTTTTAAATATCATCGTCATTTTTATAAGGAGCTGCCATGAAAGTCATCTTCAACAAATCGGACCTTTTCGGTGCCCTGGACCGTGTCCAGCGGGCTGCCCAGACAAAAGTCACATCCAATACAAATAACGGCATTTTCATTTCTGCTGTCGGAGGAAATATCCTCATTCAGGCCAATGATTACACCATAGGTATCAAAACGTCCTGTCCTGCAGACATAGAAGAAGAAGGAGTCACCGTCATTGCAGCACCGCAGCTGCAGTCCACTATCCGCATGATGCCGGCAGGAGACGTGGTGATGGAAAAGGGAGACCATGAAAACCTGGTTTCCTTTAAGAGCGGTACCTATCTTTCCAAATTCCCCACCAGGGAACAGGTGGAATTCCCGGATGTACAGGAAATGGATCACCGGAACCACTGCCTGGTGAAATGTAGGGACTTTGCAGACATGGTGAGCCTCGTTTCCTTTGCTGCTGCCAATGACAAACAGAAACCCATTTTTTCCGGTATCCTGTTTGAAGTGAAAAAGAATGCCTTCACCATGGTGGCCACCAATACCCACCGTCTGGCTGCCAAGGAAATTTCCCTTGACCAGGAAGCGGCAGCGGAAGGAAGGTTTATCGTCCCCTCAGGTATCCTGTCCGACGTGAGCCGCATTCTTCCTCTGGATGACGAGGAATCCATGGTGGAAATCTCCTGGTCCAACAACCATGTGGCCTTCACCTTCGGCGACACCTACTTCATCGCCAGCCTGGTGAACGGCGAATACCCGGACTACCACCGCATCATCCCCACCCATTTTGAAGCAAGGGCGGAAGTGAACCTGAAGGACTTTGAAGAAGCGGTGCGTTTCGTCAGCCCCATTGCCCGTGACATGAGCTACCAGACCATCAATTTCCATTTCAATGGCGATACCCTGGAAATTTTCGAAGAAGATCCGGACATCGGCCGGGCGGACACCTCCATTCCCGTGAAGCTGGATGGGGAAAATATCAGCCTCACCTTCAACTGCACCTACATCGAAGACATCCTGAAGCATTCCAAAGGGGAAACCATCATTCTGAATCTGCAGAAAGCGGGCCCCATTGTCATTGAACAGGAAGAAGATAAAACCTATAATTATATGCTCACGCCCATGAGAGGAAGGAAATACTGATGAAGGACGTAACGATTTACGGAGACTACATCCAGCTGGACCAGTTTCTGAAAAAAATGGATTACATTTCCTCCGGCGGTGAAACCGGTGCTTTTCTGGAAAGCCACACCATCACCCTGAACGGCAGCAGAGTCCATGAAAAAAGAAAGAAAATCAGAAAAGGAGACACCCTCGTTATTGACGGCAGCGAATTTGCCATTACCGGAGAAGCCTAATGAAATGCACTTCCTTCCGGGTCATCAAGGTACGCTCCTTTGAAGACATGACCGTGGCGCCTTCGCCGGCCCTCACCCTGTTCACCGGCCCCAATGGCAGCGGCAAGACAAACCTCATAGAAGCCCTGTCCTACGCCTCCACCGGCAAATCCTTCCGCACCGGAAATGACGGAGAAATCATCCGCCTGGGCCAGGAGGAAGGCACCATCCTGGTGGACTTTGAAACAGGGAAAACGGTGCAGACCATCAAAATCAGGCTCACCAGAAGCCAGGGAAAAAAGATTTTCCTGAACGACACGGCCATTCGCAAAAAAGAACTGGTCGGCCTTTTCCGCACCGTCCTCTTCACCCCCGACGAATTGCAGCTTATCAAAGGCGCTCCCCAGCTGCGGCGACGGTTCATGGACATGGAAATTTCCCAGGTCTCCCCCAGGTACTACGAAGAATTCCTCCGTTACAGCCGGGCCGTGCAGCAGCGGAACAGCGCCCTTAAAAATGCCCAGGCCACCGGCAGGAAACCGGATCTGGATATGTGGGACATGCAGATTGCCGCCTCCGCTTCCTACCTGGTGAAAAAAAGACTGGAAACCACGAAGAAAATGAACAAAACCGTGCCGGCCATGGAAGAACAGCTTACCGGAAGCAAAGAAAGCCTGGTCATCCGATACATCCAGCAGGGGAGCAGCAGCCCCCGCTATGACATGGAATGGTTTCTGGAGCAGCTTTCCCAACGAAGGGAAGAAGACGCCCGCTTCTGCCATACCTCCATCGGCCCCCACCGGGACGACCTCCGCTTCCTTCTGAACGGTCTTGACATCTCCGCCTACGGCTCCCAGGGCCAGCAGCGCACCGCCATCCTTTCCATGAAACTTTCGGAAATGGAATTCATCCGGGAAGAAACGGGGGAATACCCGGTGCTCCTCCTGGACGACATAGGAAGCGAACTGGACAGGGAAAGAAGAGAAGCCCTCCTCTCCTTCCTGAAAAAACAGGAAATCCAGACCCTGGTAACAGGGACGGAGACCATGTTTGAAGGAGGAAAAGTGGTGGAAATGGGGGAATAGTGGGCTGGTGTTCTAGCGGGCTAGTGAGCTGGTGTACTGGTGGGCTGGTTGGAAATCTGTTCTCAGGAAGCCTTCCCGCCGCTTTTTCTGATTCATGAAAAAACAGGGGCTGTGAAAAAATGTAAATCATTTTTTCACAGCCCCTGTTTCACGTGAAACATTAAAAACCGGAAATCCAGACTCTGGGTATAGGGACAGAGACCATGCTTGAAGGAGAAAAGGTGGTGGAAATGGGGGGGACTAGTGGGCTAGTGGACTAGTTAGCTAGTGGACTGGTGAGATAGTGAGACAGTGGGAGTGTTTGTCTGCTAATCGCTGCCCGCCTGCCACTGTCATCCTGAGCCGCAGGCGAAGGATCTCGGTAAGAATCGTAAGTAAGGGAATGATGCTGCATACCAGTCGGCGGGATGTATTCCCGAAAATATGAAGGGCGACAGCCTAGGGGAAAAAGAAAAGGCTAACCGCTGCCCGCCGACTGGCGGCATTTATACTCATTGCCGCGAAGCCGCCACCACAACCCTCGGCGCCAAAGGCGCCGTCAAACCTGAGAACCTTAAGAACCCTCGCCCGCGGAGCGGGCGTCCCCCTTTGGTGCCTGATGGCACCACCTTCCCCTCGCAAGCGGTGGGACAAAAAGATTGCGGGAACCCTCTAAGGAAGCGCTGATTCAATCA
>DCJJ01000015.1:7927-11227 GCA_002320515.1 Dialister sp. UBA1703
TGAATGAATCAGTGCTTCCCTAGTCCCATTTCTTCTGGGGCATTTTCTTCAGCATATCCTCCGCTTCTTTTTCCGTAATGGCATCCAGGGGCCGGTGGAGGAGGAGGGCGAGGAGCTTTCTTTTTTCTTCCGCCACTGCCTGCTTGTGGAAGATTTTTTCTTTGGCCCGGTGGATGAGGATGTCCCGGGCTTCTTCGTACATGCTGTATTCACAGGGAAGGATGGCGCGCACCTGCTGGTAGGTGTAGTGGGGATTGGCCTTGAGAAGAAGGGTGACCTTGTTCTGCTTCGTCTTTTTCAGCTTCCGCCGGCAGGCGGGGCAGAGGGGGTCCTCCGGCGGGCAGAGGCTGCCGCAGAGGGCGCAGGGGTGGTAGCCGCCGGCCAGTTCGCCCTTCCTGATTTTCAGCACTTCTTCCATCATTTCCGCAAAGGGAGGCCGAAGGGCCTCTTTTTTTACGTGGCTATCCACCCAGTTTTGAATCCAGCCCTCTTCCTCTGCCGTAAGGCTCTGGCTGTACATTTTCTGTTCCTTTTCAATGGCCCGGTTTACCGGGGCCAGGGTGGTGAAGGGTTTGTAGGGCTTTTTGGGGGAGCCGGAAAGAAATCTGATATCCGTGAAATAGCGTCCGATTTCATCCTTGGCAAGGGCTTTCAGAATGTCGGCTTTCATCATGAAAAGCTGCTGGAGAAAGGTGGAGTTGGTGACCCGGACGAAGAGGAGGGGGCCTTTGCAGCCGGTGATGTAGGATTCCTCTGCCATGAGGTCCCCTACGATTTTCGGCCACCTTTTCTGGAAAAGGTAAAACTGGAAACCCTTATTTCCAAAAAGTTTCTGCCGCACGTCGGAACCGGCGAAAACGCCGGCAATGCTTTCCATGGTGCGGTATCTTTTTCCCTCGGGCTTTTTGTCTTCTTCCATGGTGATTCCTCCTTTTCTTTTATTATACTATAAGCGGTCATAGAAATTCTTTTTATGACGTCAAAGGGAAATCTGTTTTATAATAAAGAGAGATTTTAATGAACAGGAGGATGAAGCTATGGATGAAATCAAGGATGGTAAAGTGAATATTGACCGGTACCGGGTCAAGGAAGGGGCAAAGGTCAGCCTGAAGAAATATGCCACTGCCTGTGATGTGGCCATTGACAAGACAAAGGTGAAATCCCTCTATTTCCCCGAAGCCATTGAAAAAATGAAGGATCTCCAGGAAAAGCTCTATGCCCAGAATACCTACGGACTCATTATCGTGCTCCAGGCCATGGACGCCGCCGGCAAGGACGGCACGGTGAACCATGTCTTCGCCAATCTGGATCCCGGCGGCGTGAAGGTGGTGTCCTTCAAGCAGCCCACCACGGAAGAAAAGGATCACGACTATATGTGGCGTATCAATAAGGCCCTGCCGGAGCGGGGAGAAATCGGCATTTTCAACCGTTCCCAGTACGAGGACGTTATCGTCACCCGCATTCACGACCTCATTCACAAGGGCCAGCTGCCGCAGGACCTGATTCACAAGGACATCTGGGAAGAAAGATACGAGCAGATTAACAACTGGGAAAAATACCTCTACCAGAACGGCTTCCAGATGGTGAAGATTTTCCTCCACGTATCGAAGAAGGAACAGCAGCGCCGCCTTATGGACCGTATCATCAACCAGCAGAAGAACTGGAAATTCTCCATGTCCGATATCAACGAAAGACAGTACTGGGACCGGTACCAGGAATTGTATGAGGAAATGATTTCCAAAACATCCAAGGACATCTCCCCCTGGTACATCGTGCCGGCGGATAACAAATGGTACACCCGCTACGTGGTGGCCCTCATTACCCTGCAGGCCCTGAAAAAAATCAATCCCCAGTTCCCGAAGCTGGCGCCGGATGTGGCGGCCCAGCTGGAACAGTTCAAGAAGCTCATTTCCGAAGTGGATATCAAGTCCCTGGAGGAAATCAAGAATTCCATAGAGAAGGAATAAGGGAGCTGTCCGCTGTCCGCTCCCACCGGTCATCCTGGGCGGAGCGAAGGATCTCGGTACGTGGAGATAGTGGCCCATGGGCCGATAAATACCGGTCGGCGGTAAGGGGTGCATTCTTCAGAGCAAGGGGTGCCCGCCTTCAGGCGGCAATATAAAACTCATTTCCCGAAGGGCAATCCGCAACCCTCGCAGCCACAGGCTGCGTCAAACTTAAGAACCTTCAGAACCGTAAGAACCTTTCATTCCCTCTGAGCCCGGGCCGCTTCGCGGCCCCCTGCATCCCTTATACCTTCTAAAATCATCCCGCATTACAAAAATTACAGGGGAGAGAACCATTATGGAAAATCAGGAAAATGGATTGGAAAAGAAATACGATGGCTATGTGAAAGTCGATATTGACCGCTACCGGGCAGAGGAAGGGGAGAAAATCAATCTGAAGAAATTCCCCACTGCCTGCGATACGGATGTGGATAAGGAATCGGTGAAAATGAGCGCCTTTCCCAAAGCCCTGGAGGAGCTGAGCCTGCTGCAGGCCAAGCTCTATGCCCAGAGCACCTACGGCCTTATCATCGTACTCCAGGCCATGGACGCCGCCGGCAAGGACGGCACCATCCGCCACGTTTTTTCCCATCTGGACCCCAACGGCGTGCACGTGGTGTCCTTCAAGCAGCCCACCACCGAAGAAAAGGATCACGACTATATGTGGCGCATTAACAAAGCCCTGCCCCGGCGGGGGGACATCGGCATTTTCAACCGCTCCCACTACGAAGACGTGGTGGTGACAAGGGTGCATGACCTCATCAGCCAGGACAAGCTGCCGAAGAACCTTATCACCAAGAACATCTGGGACATCCGCTACCGCCAGATCCGGGACTGGGAAAGATACCTGGGAGAAAACGGATTTCACATGATTAAAATATTCCTCCACCTGTCGAAAAACGAACAGCGGGACCGCCTGGCCCAGCGGATTATCAACAAAAAGAAAAACTTGGAATTCTCCATGGCCGACATTAACGAAAGACGGTACTGGGACCGGTACCAGGAACTCTACGGCGAAATGATTTCCGCCACCTCCACCAAGGAAGCACCCTGGTACATCGTGCCGGCGGATAATAAATGGTATACCCGCTACGTGGTCTCCCAGATCGTCATCAGGGCACTGAAGGACATTGCTCCGAAATTCCCGGAAATGTCCAAAGAAATCAAAGAACAGCTGGAAGAATTCAGGAAACTCATCGAAAGTGGAAACGTGGGCATGATCGAAGAAATGGAAGACGTGCTGCAGAAGGAATAGACGATTCGCAGAGAAACAGTATTCCCGAAGGTTGACACG
>DCJJ01000075.1 GCA_002320515.1 Dialister sp. UBA1703
ACGCCATCCAGCGAAGTCGGTGTGAACGGTGGTAAGAATGATTATGGTATTCTCATTCTATGTCTTATCGCCTTTCGCTCAGGGGGCCGCCGATTGGCGGTCAGGACCGCGATGGAGCATCCTATCGGTGCTCAGCCCCGTACACCCTTTCCCGCTTCGCGGGACTTCCCCTCAAGGGGAAACGAGAAAATAGGTGGCACTGGATATTGTGTCACATATGACACAGAAAGGCCAATCCCGTAACGCTGACTTTATAAGTATTGCCCCCTAAAGGGGAAACGACTCACTACATTTTGCGCGTCGCTAGCACTCCTTCAAAATGTGTTCGCTGTGCACCGAAGGGCAATTCACAACCCTCGGCCCGAAGGGCCGTCAAACTTACGAACCTTAAGAACCCTCGGTCCAAAGGCCCGTCAACCTTCACGCCCGCAGGGCGTGTTCAAAGCCCCAAAAAATATGCTTGACATAATGAGTCCGGCGCATTATAATAGCCACAACTTAAGAAAACAAACCGTTGAAGCGGAGATAAAAATAATTCGTGCACTCACAGGGAGCCGGGGTATTGAGAAGCCGGCAGGACGCAGGTTATTAAATGGACCGCTGAGGGCGCGGTGAAAGGGATTTCCTTAGTAGCTCGCGACGTAGGGCATACGTCAGTTGCCGGAGATATGTTGGTATCTCGCTAAGAGCAGGGGTCATACCCTGAAGCAAGGTGGCACCGCGGAAGTATATCCGTCCTTGACAAGTATTTGTCAGGGACGGATTTTTTTATTACCTCCCTGAAGGAGGAAATCATGGACTCTAGCAGACGATGGCAGGTAAGGGAAGCATAGCAGGAATCAAGTAGATAACCGAAGCAGGAGGAATACAAAATGATTAAAGAAGCCATTCAGAAAATCGTAAGAAAAGGAGATCTCTCCTATACCGAAGCCTATACCGTAATGAACGAAATCATGAACGGTGAAACCACCGCCACCCAGAACGCCGCATTCCTGGCCGCCTTATCCACCAAGAGCACCAAGGCGGAAACTATTGATGAGATTTCCGGCTGCGCAGCGGCCATGAGGGAACATGCCATTCCTGTTCCCCATCCCGGTATGGAAGTCCTTGAAATCGTAGGTACCGGAGGCGATAAGTCCAACAGCTTCAATATTTCCACCACCGCCGCCTTCGTAGTGGCAGCAGGGGGCGTGAAGGTGGCCAAACACGGCAACCGGGCCGCTTCTTCCAAGTGCGGCACTGCCGATGTGCAGGAAGCGCTGGGAGCCAATATTTCCCAGAACCCCGAAAAAGCCCTGGATATGCTGAAGAAGGTGGGCATGTGCTTCCTCTTCGCCCAGAAGTACCATGCAGCCATGAAGTACGTAGGACCGATCCGCAGGGAACTGGGTTTCCGCACGGTATTCAACATCCTGGGACCCTTCACGAACCCTGCCAATCCCGATTTCTTCCTTCTGGGCGTCTATGATGCCTACCTGGTGGAACCGGTGGCCAAGGTGCTGGACAAGCTGGGCGTGAAGAAAGCGGTGGTGGTCCACGGCATGGACTGCCTCGATGAAGTTTCCCCCAGCGCGCCCACCTTGGTATGTGAACTGAAGAACGGCTACTACCGCACCACGGAAATCAAACCGGAAGACTTCGGCCTCACCCGGGGTAAGAAAGAAGAACTGGTGGGCGGCACGCCGGAAGAAAATGCAGAAATTACGAAGGGCATCCTTTCCGGTAAAATCCAGGGCACGAAGAGAAACGCCGTACTCCTCAATGCAGGCCTGGCCTTCTATGCAGCCGGTGCGGCAGACACCATGGCAGAAGGGGTGAAGAAAGCGGCTGACCTCATCGACAGCGGCGCTGCCGAAAAGACTATGGAAGCCTACATTCAAGTCTCCAACGAATAAGGTGCACCATGATACTGGATGATATTGCACAGGAAACAAGAAAGCGCATAGACCGGCTGGAAAGGGAAGGATACTATGATGAAATCCGCCGGCGCATGAAAGATTTCATCCCGAAGAAAGGACATCCCTTCTATAGAAATCTGAAAGCCCCGGGGCTCTCCTTTATCTGCGAGCTGAAAAAAGCGTCTCCATCCAAAGGAGTCATCAGTGAAGATTTCCCCTTTGAAGAGATTGCAAAGGAATATGAAAGGGCAGGGGCTTCGGCCATCTCCTGCCTCACCGAACCGAAATGGTTCAAAGGGGACATTGATTACCTTCGAAAAGTGGCCTCGGAAGTGGAAATTCCGGTGCTCCGGAAAGATTTCATCATTGACCCGTGCCAGATCGAAGAAGCAGCCCTGGCAGGCGCCTCCGCCATTCTTCTCATAGCCGCCATTCTTACAGATGAAGAAATCAAAGACTTCATGAAAGAAGCGGAAAATCTGGGACTGGATGTGCTGGCGGAAGCCCATGACGAAAAAGAAATGGAACGCCTGCTTTCCGCCGGCGCCCGCATTGTGGGAGTGAACAACCGGGACCTCCGGGATTTCACCATTCACATGGAAACCACCGAGCGGCTGGCAGCCCTGGTGCCCGAGGGAGTACTCCTTGTTTCCGAAAGCGGCATGACCGATGAAAAAGCAGTGAAACGAATGAGACAGGCCGGCGCAGACGCCGTGCTCATCGGCGAAATGCTGATGAAGGCAGAAAACAGGCCGGCCCTCCTCAAAAAAATGATACAGGAAAATTCATGAGAAAAGGATGGAATACATATGAAAACAAGATTTGGTGAATACGGCGGACAGTATGTACCGGAAGTACTGATGAACGAAGTCAATAAAGTGGCAGAAGCCTTTGAAGAATGTAAAAAAGACAGGGAATTCCAGGACGAACTCCACCGCCTCTTCGTGAACTACACCGGCCGCCCCTCCATGCTCTATGAAGCGGAAAACATGGAAAAAGACCTGGGCGGCCCCCGCATCTTCCTGAAAAGAGAAGATCTCAACCACACCGGCGCCCACAAAATCAATAACTGCATCGGCCAGGCCCTCCTGGCAAAACGGATGGGCAAGACCCGCCTCATCGCCGAAACCGGCGCCGGACAGCACGGCGTAGCCGCTGCCACCATTGCCGCCCTCTTCGGCATGGAATGCGAAGTCTTCATGGGTGAAATCGATACCGAAAGACAGGCGCTGAACGTATACCGCATGAAACTCCTGGGCGCCAAAGTCCACGCAGTGAAGACAGGATCCCGGGTCCTCAAAGACGCCGTGAACGCTGCCATGCAGGAATGGAGCCGCCGCTGCGATGATACCCACTACATCATCGGATCCACCACCGGCCCCGCCCCCTTCCCCGAAATGGTACGCTACTTCCAGAGCTGCATCGGCCGTGAAGCCAGAGCCCAGGTACTGGAAAGGACCGGCCGCCTTCCCACCAGAGTCTACGCCTGCGTAGGCGGCGGTTCCAACGCAGCCGGCACCTTCTACCCCTTCCTCCAGGACCAGGGCGTGGCCCTCGTAGGATGCGAAGCCGGCGGCAAAGGCGTGGACACCCCCTACCATGCAGCCACCATCACCAAAGGCTCCATCGGCGTCTTCCACGGCATGAAATCCATTTTCTGCCAGGACAAAGACGGAAATATCACCGAAGTCTATTCCATTTCCGCAGGCCTCGACTATCCCGGCGTCAGCCCCGAACACGCCTACCTCCATGACATCGGCAGAGCCAGATACATCGCCATTACCGACGAAGAAGCGGTACAGGCCTTCGAATACCTAGCCAGAAAAGAAGGCATCATCTGCGCCATCGAATCAGCCCACGCAGTGGCAGGCGTACTGAAAGAAGCCAAAACCATGAACAAAGACGACATCGTCGTCATCACCCTGTCCGGCCGCGGAGACAAAGACGTGGCTGCCATTGCCCGCTACCGCGGTGAAAACCTGCATGATTAAGGAGGATCCCCACATGAGCCATATCAATGAAGCATTCAAAAACGGTAAAGCATTAATCGCATTCCTGACCACCGGCACACCATCCATTGAAGACACCGTCAGATACGTGCTGGACATGGAAAAAGCAGGAGCCACCCTCATCGAACTGGGCGTCCCTTTCTCCGACCCCATTGCCGACGGCCCCGTCATCATGGAAGCCGACGTGAAAGCCCTGAAAAACGGCATCCACCTGCCCCAGGTCATGGAAACAGTGAAAGAAATCCGGAAACACACCGCCATCCCCATCGTCCTTCTCACCTACTACAACCCCGTCTTCCGCTATCCCGCAGACCGCTTCTTCCAGGAAGCAAAGGAAATCGGCATCGACGGCGTCATCATCCCCGACCTTCCCGGCGAAGAACAGCAGGAAATCCGTCCCCTGGCCGATGAAAACGGAGTAGACATCATCCAGATGGTAGCCCCCACATCAGAAGACCGGATCCGCAGCAACGTGAAAAACGCCACAGGCTTCGTATATGTAGTCTCCTCCATGGGCGTCACCGGCATGCGCGGCAGCATCCAAACCGACCTGAAAGACATTATCCAAGTCATTAAAGAAACCACCGACACCCCCGTAGCCATAGGCTTTGGCATCCACACCCCCAAGCAGGCAAAAGAAATGGCCGCCCTGGCAGACGGCGTCATCACCGGCAGCGGCGTAGTGGATATTATCAACAAAGAAGGAAACAAAGCGGACCAGGGCCTCATGGACTATATCGGAGGACTGAAAGAAGCCATTGGATGACAAGCCCCTTTGGGGCTTGAGGGTTGACGGCCCGCTGGGCCGAAGGTTCTTAAGGGGCTTAAGTTTGACGCGCCTCTGGCGCGAGGATTGTGGTGGGGCGCCTCTAAATTATAGAAGGCGCCCTCTTATGATAAAACCTTTACAACCGCCCTGCGGGCGTCGGAAATGCATCCCCCTTTGGTGGCTGGCACCACCACCTTTACCCAAAGGGAAGAATGTCACTGGATTCTCAGGTCGCTTAGGCTCCCCTACGAATCCAGTTCGCTGGAGTGACTCCAGTTCCTTTGCCACCCCGCTAAGTTCGGTGGAGCGACAAAAGGAAAGCGTCTCTATTTTTCTCGTGTCCCCTTGAGGGGAA
This sequence comes from Dialister sp. UBA1703, assembly GCA_002320515.1. Lineage (GTDB taxonomy): Bacteria > Bacillota > Negativicutes > Veillonellales > Dialisteraceae > Dialister. The sequence goes on from DCJJ01000075.1 coordinate 5,032, forward strand.
CGCCACGTAGTGGCAAAGGGTGTACGAGGGTAAATATGCCAATGACACTCTAACGTTGCTCTACGCAGCGCCTTACTTCGCCCGACTTGCACATCCTATGCAGGATGTGCACAGTGTCCCTATGGGTGCTTACCAATGTGCCACATGAGTCTACAGGGAAGCGTAGAGTGGTCTATTCTGCCCCCTGAATAGGGGGAAGTCCTGCGAAGCGGGATAGGGGGTGGCCACCGGAGGTGGCCAATTCATCCTCAATGCTTATCCTGCCTTAAGCAACGGGAGGGAAAGCACGTAACGTAAGGCTCCTTCCACTGGAAGGAGCTGCCCGACAGGGCTGAGGATAGGCCTTTGCAGAGCAAAGGCGCCGCCG
>DCJJ01000117.1:0-197 GCA_002320515.1 Dialister sp. UBA1703
CCCGTGGAGAAGTCCGGCGCAGCCCGGATAGGAGGTGGCGAGCGCAGTGAGCCAGTCAGCAGAATTCCTATCATAACGTATGATACAGAAAAGCAAATCCCGTAACGCTGACTTTATAAGCATTGCCCGAAGGGCAATCCGCCACCCTTTGAACCCTCAAGCCCCATAGGGCGCCAGGGCGGTTGTATGGTTTTCGC
>DCJJ01000117.1:325-6798 GCA_002320515.1 Dialister sp. UBA1703
CGTGTCAACCTTCGGGAATACTGGAAAGCACCGCCCCGGTCCCAGTCCCGATCCCGACCGCGCCACAGGCGCCCACTTCCACCCTCTGAACCCAGGCCACCCAGTGGCCCCATGGGCGATACCACAATCCTTGGGCCCACAGGGCCCATCAAACTTACGAACCCTCCGGCCCATTGGGCCGGTCAAACTTAAGAACCTTTTTCCACAACCTTTCTACACAACCCACGGCGGAGCCGTGCCCCTTCGCGCCCAACAGGCGCAGCCCCCCATTACGCCTTGGCCAGCACCAGGCAGATAAGTCCTGCCAGGAAGAAGAGGATGTATGCCGGCAGGCGGTAGTCCGTATAGAAGGTATCCTCTTCCCGCTCCACCTCTTTATAGGGGCGGGCCTGCAGATTTTCATAGTGGCTTTCCGGTATGAGGCCTTTGTAGAGCTCCGACAGATACTGGGCATAGGATAGGGTTTCCTTGGAGAAGAACCAGAAAACCGGGGTGTAGAGGGGCACTTTGTCCTTGTCGCAGAGGTAGGAGAGGCCTTCGGTAATGAGGCTTTTCAGGACAGCGTCGCTGTCATCCAGTTTCCGTTCCGCCTTGGCAGCCATGTGGTCAAAGAACTCATGGCAGGCTTTGATTTTTTCTTCCGAATAAAGATAGGGCAGATTGTCCGGGAGAAGGGATATGTCCCCTACGCCACGGCCGGGGTCCGCTTCCTTTGTGAGAAAATCGGGGAAATCCTTTTCCACCTTTTCAAAACCGTCGTACATACTTAAAAGGGGCGGATAGTCCCGGGCAAAATCCTTCAGCACGAAACGGGCGATGTAGAGGCGGAATACCACGTAGTCCGAAAGGAAACGGCACCAGTTTGTCCGGTCCCGCTCCAGCATGACGATCCGTTTCTTCTTCAGGAACAGGCGGAAAATCATGTGAAGGCCGTAGCTCCCCTGGGGCTTGGACATATAAGAAAAGAAGGCCCGCTGGCACACGGTGATACCCATATTTTCCAGATAGTTCACCATATCCATCAGAAAACCTCCTTCCATAAGAGAAGCACGGATTCCATTACGAATCCATGCTTCCTGTTATTTTCTATGTTCTCATTGTACTCTTGCTTTCCCCTTTTGAACAGCCTCTTCATGGAATTTACATAAGCATCACCAGACAGCTCACCGCCAGTCCCGTGAGAAAAGCCAGGAAGGAGGGATACACCGCCGCCTCCTCCGACAGGGAGGGGAGGGCGGGAGTAAAGCTTCTGGCTCGCCGGTAAATATGACAGGGGGTGAGGGAGGACAGCTTTCCGGAAACCAGGGAAAGGAAGGCCCTTGTTTCTTCAGAAAACAGGGAAATCATATGTCCGTCCACCTTTTCTCCCGAAAGGGAGGCAATGGCGGCAATCATGTTTTCTATGGAATGGCTTGCTTCCTTCTCCATGCGGCGGAAATCGGAAAACCGTCTTTCCACATGATTCCTGTCCGGCAGGCGGCCGCTGCCTACCACCAGGAAAGAACCGTTCAGGCTTCTTAAGGTGGATAATGTGGACAGGGTGAGGGACAGATGGGACAGCCCCTCCCGGAGACCTTCAGCCATGGAGGTCATGCAGCCGAAACCGCTGGGGAAACGGAGAATGTGTTTCTCTGCCAGGTAAAGGCGGAAAAGAATGTAGTCCCAGAGGAACCCTTCCGAAGGCCCGGCGCCGGGGCGGCTCTCCGCCAGTGAGAACAGATCGGAGCCATCGGCAGTGGCGGTATAGGAATAAAGAGCCGCCTCAATCAAACCATACCCTTCGTATTCCATGTACTCTGCATTCGTCATAGCAAACCTCCCGAGCTGAAAAACGCTATGCCATGATTTGATTTTATTATAAAAGAAACGCATATAGCAAAGCTAATAAAAAATATCTATGATAACTTAAAGATTATGTTTTGCATCTTACCGGCTATATTCTGCACTTCACCGGCGGCAAGAGGAGGAAATCCTTCCTGTATGTAGTATAGACGGACTAAGGGTATAATAAAAATAGGACTATGGCATGTAACATATGCGAAAATTATTAGTGAGCTAGTGAGCTAGTGGACTAGTAAGCTGGTGAGCTGGTGGGGCGCTGCTGGCTGTTGGCGGTGGTCAAGGTCAATTTTAATCTCACTGCGGCTATTCCTCCTTTGGTGCCTGCGGCACCATCTTCCCCCGCGCAGTTCGGTGGGGCGGCAAATGGAAAGCGCTTCCTTAGAATGACTTGCCCGGCAGGAGAGTAAGAACGTAACGCTGACTTTATAATCATTGCCGCGTCAGCGGCAATCCACCACCCTCGGGCCATAGGCCCGTTAAACCTACGAACCCTCAGCGCCTGCTGGCGCTGTCAAACTTCGGCCGCAAAGCGGCCGTCCACCTTCCCTTCTGAACCCTTTGAACCCGGGGCCGCGAGGCGGCCCAAAGGCCCCACCTATTGCCTTTCCTTTCTCTTTCGTGTAGCATAAAGAGAAATGACAGAATGATTTCACCGGGAGGAACACATGGCACAGGCGAATCGTATTTCCATAACCATTACCATGGAAGAGGAGGAGCTTACCCTTCATTCCGACGGCACCAGAAAGGAAACCCGCATTCTTTTGACGGCGGCGCTGGCTTCGCTCCATGGCATTCCGGAAGACCATGTGGAAGATGTGGACGCCTTTCTGACGGTCCTTGCCGATTCCTACAGAGACGACAGGAAATCGGTGCTTCCATGACCCGGTGAATCCATCATAAAGGAGAATCTATGGAAGAAGAAAAAGAAGCTTTGATCCAGGTCATTGAACATGACCATGGAAGGATAGAAATTATTGTAGACCGGGAGGCCTACAGACCGACCATGACATCCCTGTCCCAGGCCATGTGCGGCGCTTTCGACATTGCCGGCGAGCATGACAAGGTGGTATACCGCGCCATCCGGGAGCTTACGGAGCGGGGGATTCGGGAAAGGGACGGCAAAAGGCAGAACTTTCCCCAAAGTCGGTGACAGGAGGAACCATGGAAGAATGGAACATTGGCAGGAAGGAAGAAGGACGGCGGCTGGATGCTTTCCTTATGGAAAGAAAGGGCTGGAGCCGTTCTTTTTTCATGAAAGCCCTGCGGACGAAGAAAATCAAGGTCAATGGAAAGAAAATGGAGCCCTCCTACCGCCTTATGGAAGGGGATGCAGTCCGTTCCTTTGTGCTGGAAATCAAAAAAAGCAGGCCTGTGGACATCCTTTATGAGGACGAAAACCTGCTGGCTGTAAATAAGCCTGCAGGTCTCCTTTCCCTGGACGTGACGGGAAGGACAGAGGACACCATGCTGGACCGGGTGAACAGCTTTCTTGCGGAAAGAGGGGAAAAAACCGCCTATCCGGTGCACCGCATCGATTTCAATACCAGCGGCATTCTTCTCCTGGCGAAAAACGGAAGGGCCGGAGAAATCCTTGACCGCATGATTAAGGAAAGGAAAATCAGGAAATCCTACCTCTGTGTGGTGAAAGGAAGGCCTTCGCCGGACAAGGGACGGCTGGAGAACCAGCTCTTCAAAGACGCGAAGAAAAACCGGGTCTACGTGGCGGAGCACACCGTGAAAGGCTCCAAAACCGCCATTACCGATTACCGGGTCGTTGCTTCAAGAAACGGCCTCTCCCTGGTGGAATGCCATCTCCTCACCGGCCGTACCCACCAGATCCGCTGCCAGATGGCCCACGCCGGCCATCCCCTTCTGGGAGACGACAAATACGGCTCCAAAGAATGGAACCGGGAAAAGGGAGAAAGAAGGCAGCTCCTCTCCTCCTACAAAACCACCTTCGATTTCGGAGAAGAGGGGGGCCTCCTTTCCTACCTCTCCGGAAAGACCATCCGCCTTTCCCGCGTGCCTTTTGTGGAAAAGTACTTCAAGGGAGTGGAGATATAAGGCTGTTCTTACTGTATTCCCGAAAGCAAAAGGGTTCAGGCGCCTTTCGGCGCCCAGGTTCAAGCCGTCATCGGGCAGCCGCCCTTGACGGCTCCGGTTCCGCCCACAGAGCGGGCTGGTTCAGAGGGGAGTTTTAAAGTATCGCGGCGCCGACCGCTTCCCGCCGAACACATGTCATCCGGGGTCGGTCAGCCGACAATCGGAAGGCCCTTTTATGGGCAGGCTAAGGGCCAACTTCGACTGACTTGGAGACCCTCTGCAGGGTCTCCACAAAAGCGAAGGATCTCGGTACATGGAGTGAGTGACTCATGGGGGGAGTAAATACCAGTCGGCGGGAAGACATCAGACATACTGCATTCCCGGAAGCATGAGGGTTCAGGCGCCTTCGGCGCCCGGGTTCTATCGGTCATGTGCTGCGCACTGACCGATGGGTTCGGCCCGGGAACGGCTGCGCCTTCCGGGCTGGTTCAGAGGGGAGTTATAATGCCGCCTGTTGGCGGCAGCGCTGCCGCGAAGCGGCGCCCTTTTTATATTTGCGGCGCGAGCCGCCACCACACCCTTTGAACCCGCCTGCCAAAGGCAGGCAGAACCCTCTGAACCCTCTGAACCCGGGCCACCCAGTGGCCCCCATGGGCGATACCACAACCCTTTGAACCCGCCTGCCAAAGGCAGGCAGAACCTTCTGAACCCTTTGAACCCGGGCCACGCAGTGGCCCAAAGGTCCGGTCCCGCTGGCGCCATGGCCCCGGCCGATGTATAATACCTTTTATACATATCAAATGATAAGGAGAGACGTATGGAAAATCGAGACAGTTTTAAATCCCGGCTGGGCTTCCTTCTGGTCAGTGCCGGCTGTGCCATCGGCATAGGGAATGTGTGGAAGTTCCCCTATATTACTGGAGAATACGGCGGCGCCGTATTTGTCCTCTTTTACCTCTGCTTCCTCCTCCTCATGGGCATCCCCGTGATGACCATGGAGCTGGCAGTAGGCCGAGGCGGCAGGAAAAGCGCCGTTGGTGCCTACAGGAGCCTTGAAAAACCGGGGAGCTTCTGGCACATTCATGGCTGGTTCTGCGTTCTTGGATGCTACCTTCTCATGATGTACTACACCACCGTATCCGGCTGGATGGTGGCCTATTTCTGGAAATTTCTCACCGGCACCTTCAGCAGCGTGTCCCAGGATGAGATACCGCAGGTCTTTACCGCCATGCTGGGAAGTCCCTGGGAAATGGGCATCTTCATGGCCCTCACCGTATTCCTGGGGTTTCTGGTGTGCGGACTGGGCCTTCACAACGGGGTGGAACGGATTACGAAGGTCATGATGTCCTGCCTCCTTATCCTCATTGTGGTGCTGGCCCTTCACAGCCTGTTCCTGAAAGGCGGAGAGCCGGGCCTGGCCTTCTACCTCCTTCCCGACTGGGACAGGGCCGTGGAAGCGGGCCTGGGCAACGTGGCAGCAGCGGCTATGAACCAGGCCTTCTTCACCCTGTCTCTGGGCATCGGCGCCCTGGAAATCTTCGGCAGCTACATGACCGACGACTTCACCTTAACCGGTGAAGCGGTGCGCATTACAGCCCTGGACACCTTCGTGGCCCTCCTTTCAGGCCTCATCATTTTCCCGGCCTGCTTTGCCTATAACGTGCACCCCGACCAGGGCCCCTCCCTGATTTTCATTACCCTGCCGAAAATCTTTACCGACATGACCGCAGGCAGGCTCTGGGGCACCCTCTTCTTCGTTTTCATGACCTTCGCCAGCTTCTCCACCGTTACCGCGGTGTTTGAAAACCTCATCGCCTGCGCCATGGACAACTTCGGCTGGAGCCGGAAGAAATCGGTGCTGGTGAACCTTGCCATCGTATTCTTCTTCTCCATCCCCTGCGTACTGGGATACAATGTCCTCTCCGGCATGCACTTCATCGGAGGAAGGGACGTACTGGACAGCGAAGACTTCCTGGTAAGCAACCTCCTTCTCCCCGGCGGCGCCCTGGTGTACCTCCTCTTCTGCGTCACCCGCTTCGGCTGGGGCTTTGACAATTACATCAAGGAAGTAAACAAAGGCAGCGGCATGAAAATGCCCCGCTGGATGAAACCCTACTTCCAGTTCATACTCCCCGTCCTCATCCTGGTCATCCTGATCCGCGGACTCATGTAAGATACACAAAAAGCGCCCTTCGGGGCGCTTTTGTATGTCTTGGCGATTTGGCATGTTTTGCAGCGCGGGGCCGCCTGAAAGGCGGCATAATAGAACGTATCGTCCGAGAAGGTTCAGGCGCCTTCGGCGCCCGGGTTCAAATGGTTCAGAGGGTTCAAAGGGTGGTGGTAGCGGCTCCGCCGCAAATAAAAAAAGGGGCGCGGCTCCGCCGCGGGTTGTGTAGAAGGGTTGCATCGCTTCCGCTCAGGGGGCGACAGCCCTACCGGGCTGAGGGTTGTGGATTGCCCGTAGGGCAATGCTTATAAAGTCAGCGTTACGGGATTTACTTTCAGTGTCATATGGCATGATAAGCATTCTGGTAATTAGCCGCTACGTGGCTCCCTCTTATCCGGCTGCGCCGGACTTTCTCCACGGG
>DCJJ01000117.1:6840-7028 GCA_002320515.1 Dialister sp. UBA1703
GAATCGTGTTCCCTTGCCACCCCATCTGGGGGCAATGCTACTTAGTTAAGGAACAAGCTGAGGAAGATCAACAAAATTGAGTCAAATATCATTGTTAACGGTTGCCTTTTCTCCATATTGATAGTTTCTAACACATGAGTTTATTTCCCATGAAATCGCTAGCTGTAATTTGGGACATGCTAAATCGC
>DCJJ01000116.1 GCA_002320515.1 Dialister sp. UBA1703
GGTTGCCTTTTCTCCATATTGATGGTTTCTAACACATGAGTTCATCTCCCCTGGAATCGCTAGCTGTAATTTGGGACATGCTAAATCGCCAAGACAATTTCTGATTTTTTTCAGACCCTTGATTTGGAGGTTATTTTTTCTTCAGTTTACAATCCATATGATTTGTCGTGGCACAATGGCAAGCACCCATAGTGCCCCCTCGAAGAGGGGGAAAGGTGGTGGCGCCAGCCACCAAAGGGGGTGCCACTTTTCCATCGCGCCGCAGGCGGGCTCCCTGGTTTTCCCTGCTCACCAGCCACTAGCCACCCATAACGCTCCCCTCCTCCGATCCCAATTCCACCCTCCATTCCCTAATCTCCCGTAATCGATAACTCTTTTGATATTATTATCAATCCGCCCTGTATCCAAAATCTCCTATTATATATTTACATATAATATTCCTCCCATTCCCTCCTTTCTTTTCCCTCTCCGCCGGAGTCCTGCATGTTCCATTTCGCCTGTTTCATCCCTCCTATACCGATTCGCCGCCCGGGTTTTCTGCTCTTTATATCCATTTCCCTCAGCCCATGGAAGGCATTAAAGCCATACTCTGCTATCTCCAGACATAACTAATAATATTTTTGTTATTAGTTTCCTTTAGATTCTTTTATTCATGCAATTTGTAATGGTTTTTCCATATTTCCATTTTCGAAAAGAATCGGTATTGGAGTATTTCCTCGTTTTTCTATACAATAAGCACAGTAAAGGACATGAGTCCTGTGTAAGGGATTCGGAGGTGCGGTGCTGTGCACACACCGCTTCCTCCACATTCATAACAAAATGTTCAGTACAGGAGGTTTCAATCGTGAAACATTTAAAAATCGCTTATTCTGACAAAGCCCTCGAAATTTTCGGAAGCATTCCGGCAAGGGAAGCTGTCAATGTGAATGACACCGACTTCACCGATGTGGGTGCTGTGGTCATTGCAGACACTGACACCGATGTTCTTCAGAAGGAAATGGTTTTTGCCTTCAAGATTCCTGTTCTTCTGATCCGCACGAAGGAAGGCCCGGTGGCGGATGATGTGATCAGCAAAGTGTACCGGGTTATCGATCTGAATGAAACGGACCACGATTTCTATAACCGCCAGATTGAGAGCGCTGCTTCCCACTATGAAGACACTGTGCTTCCTCCTTTCTTCAAGGATCTGGAAAAGTATGTGGAAAACGGGTATTCCCAGTTTGACTGCCCAGGCCACCAGGGCGGCGCTTTCTTCCGCAAGCACCCTGCAGGCCGCGCATTCTACGATTTCTTCGGCGAAAACACTTTCAGAGCTGACCTGTGCAACGCAGACGTGGCCATGGGGGATCTCCTCATTCACGAAGGCCCGGCTCTGGCAGCCCAGAAGCACGCCGCAAGGGTATACAACGCTGACAAGACTTACTTCGTACTGAATGGCACCTCCACTTCCAACAAGGTCGTGCTGAACGCCGTCCTCACCCCCGGCGACATCGTCCTCTTCGACCGGAACAACCATAAATCCATCGACCACGGCGCTCTGGTGCTGGCAGGCGCTACGCCGGTTTACCTGGAAACAGAAAGAAACGCTTTCGGCTCCATCGGCGGCATTCCGGAACACTGCTTCAATGAGGAATACATCAGGAAGCTGGTAGCCGAAAAGGATCCGGTGAAGGCAAAGGCCAAAAGACCCATCCGCCTGGCAGTCATCCAGCTGGGCACCTACGACGGCTGCATCTACAATGCCCGTCAGGTAGTGGACAAGATCGGCCACCTCTGCGACTACATTTTCTTCGACTCCGCATGGGTAGGCTATGAACAGTTCATTCCCATGATGAAAGACTGCTCTCCCCTTCTCCTGGACCTTGGACCGGAAGACCCGGGCATCTTCGTTACCCAGTCCGTCCACAAACAGCAGGCCGGCTTCTCCATGACCTCCCAGATTCACAAGAAGGACTCCCACATTAAAGGCCAGGACCGCTATGTACCTCATAAGAGAGTAAACAATGCATTCATGATGCACGCTTCCACCTCCCCGCTGTACCAGCTCTTCGCTGCCCTTGACGTGAACGCCAAGATGCATGAAGGGGAAGCAGGGAAGAAGCTCTGGAGAGACGCTGTGAAACTGGTGATTGAAACCAGAAAGCAGGTACTCCGCAACTGCCACTACATCCGTCCTCTCGTTCCTCCCGTTGTTTACGGAAAGAAATGGGAAGAAGGGGATACGGAAAAAATGGCCAATGATATCAACTACTGGGCTTTCGAACCGGGCGCCAAATGGCACGGCTTCGACGGCTACGGCAAGGGCCAGTACTTCATCGATCCCATGAAGCTGCAGTTCGTTACCGCCGGCATTGACGTAGAAAACGGAGGCTATGAAGATTTCGGCATCCCCGGCAACATTCTGGCCAACTACCTCCGTGAAAACGGCATTATTCCGGAAAAATGCGACCTGAATGACATTCTCTTCCTCATGACCCCCGCTGAAAATGAAACAAAGATGAACGACCTGGTGGCTAAACTCATCCGTTTCGAACAGCTCATCGACCAGGATGCACCCATGTCTGAAGTTCTTCCTTCCATCTATAATGCATACGAAGAAAAATACAGAGGATACACCATCCGCCGCCTCTGCCAGGAAATGCACGATTTCTATAAGGACCGTGAAGTTTCCACCTTGCAGAAGCAGCTCTTCCTGAAGGACTATTTCCCGGAATACGTAATGAACCCCCAGGAAGCGCAGTATGAATTCATGAGAGCCCACGGCGAACTGGTGGACCTGGCTGAAGCAGAAGGCCGCACCGCCCTGGAAGGCGCTCTCCCCTATCCGCCAGGAGTACTCTGCGTACACCCCGGTGAAAAATGGTCCAAAACCGCTGTCACCTATTTCCTTGACCTGGTAGAAGGCATTAACCAGCTCCCCGGCTTTGCTCCTGAAATCCAGGGCGTATACGTACAGACCGGCGAAGACGGAAAGAAACATGCCTACGGCTACGTACTGAAAAAGGAATTTGAAAAGAAATAAACTCATAGGGAAGCGGGGAAACAGGGTTTCCCCATCCTTCCTTTCAAAGGAGAAAATCATGAGCAAAGCAAATAAAATGAGCGTTTTCCAGCTCACCATCCTGACAGCAGTGAACATGATGGGTTCCGGCATTATCATGCTCCCGTCCAAGCTGGCCCAGGTAGGCGCCCTGTCTATCGTTTCCTGGCTGGTCACTGCCGTAGGCTCCATGGCCCTGGCCTATGTATTTGCCAAGTGCGGCATGTACAGCAAGAAAGGCGGCGGCATGGGCGGCTACGCTGAATATTCCTTCGGCAAGGCAGGCAATTTCCTTGCCAACTACACCTACGGTGTGTCCCTGATTTTTGCCAACACCGCCATAGCCATTTCAGCCGTAGGCTATGCCCTGGGTTTCCTGGATACGACTCTGGACCCGGTCATGACCTGTGCAGCCACCATCTTCACCCTGTGGCTGGCCACCGTCCTCAACTTCGGCGGTGCCAAGTACACCGGACAGGTATCCTCCATCACCGTATGGGGCGTCATCATCCCCTGTATCGGCCTCGCTTTCGTAGGCTGGTTCTGGTTCTCCCCATCCATGTACTCCGCTAACTGGAACGTACATAACCTTGGATTCGGCGAAGCAGCCATGAACGCCATCACCATGACCCTCTGGGCATTCCTGGGCATGGAATCCGCCTGCGCCAACGCCGACGCCGTGGACAATCCTGAAAAGAACGTGCCCAAAGCCGTTCTCGGCGGTACCCTGCTGGCAGCAGCCTGCTACATCGTTTCCACCAACATTATCTTCGGTATCGTTCCTGCTGACGTTCTCGTCTCCAGTTCCGCTCCCTTCGGCCTCGTATTCTCCCAGATGTTTGGCGGCACCGTAGGCAAGATCATCATGGGCCTCATGGTTCTCTCCTGCTTCGGTTCCCTCCTGGGCTGGCAGTTCACCATTGCCAACGTATTCAAGGCAGGCAGCGATGAAGGATACTTCCCGGCCTTCCTGAAGAAAGTAACTTCCCACGGCGCTCCCATCGCCGGCATGGTGGCCATCACCATCATTCAGTCCCTCTTCTCCCTCATGACCATCAGCCCCTCTCTGAATGAACAGTTTGAGACCCTGGTCAACCTGGCAGTCATTACCAACATCATGCCCTACCTCCTCTGCATGGCTTCCATCGTAGTCATCATGAAAGCCGTAGACCACCTGGGCAGCGAACTCAAAACAACCAAGTTCATCGCATTCATCGCATCCCTCTACAGCCTCTATGCATGCTACGCCTCCGGCTTTGAAGCCATGACCTACGGCGCCATCGTCACCGTATTCGGCTGGACCCTCTACGGATTCGTCTCCGACCGCTTCGACCTGAAAAAAGCAAAAGCCGACAACGAAGCCATGGCCTCCGGCAAAGCTCCCGCTGACGCTGTTCCTGCAGCTGCAGAAAAATAAAATATGGCCTGTCTGGGGCAGAACAGGCCATACCATATAACATCCTCTACAACAGAAAACCACCGTCCTCATTGAGGGCGGTGGTTTTCTGTTCTTATATTTTATTGTCCCCCGCCTGCGGCACCAAAAGGGGGCGGGCCCTTCGGGCCCGTAGGTTGTGGCTGCCTGACGGCGGCAGGTTGTGTAGAAAGGTTGTAAAGGAAAAAGTTCAGAGGATGGTGGTGGCGCCCTACGGGCGCAATATTAAATTAGCGTTGCGGGATTTACTTTTGTGTCTTCAGTGATTGAATCAGCGCTTCCCTAACGAATGTCTCACTATCGGCGCTTACCGCAGCCTCCCCCTTCCACCACTTCGTGGTCCCCCCACCCCCAACAGGCGCAATGCCACTTAGTTAAGAAA
>DCJJ01000147.1:0-15405 GCA_002320515.1 Dialister sp. UBA1703
ATAAGTCGACGCGAATAGCGAGCTATTTAAGGAGACTTATGACGCATCATTGGATAAAAATACATATGAAATTCGATTCTGCGAATGAATCAGTGCTTCCTTAAGGAAGCGCTGCTCAAATCCCTGCATAAGCAGACTCTATGAATGAATCAGTGCTTCTTTATGGAAGGGCTGACTTCACAGCCCTCCCGCTAACCTGCGATCGATGGGGAGGGGATTGGGACAGAGAGTCCCTATTGCCGGCTGCCATCTATAGGTGCCGGCTTTTTTATGTGAAATAGACCTTTGAAGGAGGTGAAGGCCTGACTTTTGTGTCATTGTCCTGAGAAAGGCCGATCATATCGGTATCTTTGCTGCTCTGATGTTGTCAAAGGAGGATATATTCATGGATGAACAGAAATCCCAGGAACCGGTTAAACAGCTGACAGATAAAGAACTGGAAGCCATCCTTAAAAAATCAGAAGGAAAAACGGATTTCCCGGCAGTCAAGTTTGATGAATTCACACCGCCCACATGGGAAGAATGGGTTGATGCCTGCAATGCTCTTTTGAAGGGCAAACCCTTCGATAAGCTCATGTATACGAAAACCTATGAGGGCATTACCTTTGATCCTATTTACACGCTCCGCACCGGTCCTGTAGCTATGGATAAGGACCTGCCCCTTGATGATTATCCAGGGATGGGTGATTATCTCCGGGGCTCCACGGTGAATGGCTATAAGGAAGCGCCCTGGGGCATTGCCCAGGCCTGTGACGAGACGCTGCCTGCTGAAAATAATGAGCTTTTAAAGCACGAAGTGGATAAAGGCTCTACAGTGTACAATATCCGTCTTGACAGTGCATCCACTGACGGAGTGGACGTTAAGGATGCAGCTCATCCTGGCGATACAGGCGTATCAATCACCACACTGGAGGATATGGCAGTCCTTCTGGATGGGCTGGATCTTAAGACCTATCCTTTCATGATGTACTGCGGACCGTCCGCTGTCCGCATGATTGCGCTGACGGCAGCTGCATTGAAAGCAAAGGGAAAAGATGCCGGTGAACTTCATGGTGTAATCGGTGCCAATCCGCTTTCCCAGCTGGCAAAGAACGGGACCTTGCCCAAACCGCTCTCTGCCTGCTATGATGACATGGCGGAATCTATCCGCTGGGCCAGAAAGAATGCACCCCACCTTCGTACCATTATGCCGAGAAGCGAGGTGTTCTCTAGAGGCGGGGCCAATGCGGTACAGGAAGTGGCTTATACGTTTGCCATGGCTGTGGAATATGTCCGCGAAATGGAAAAGAGGGGGATATCCATCCATGACATTGCCCGTTCCATCAACTTCGGCTTCAACGTAGGCACTGTTTTCTTTATTGAAATCGCCAAGCTCAGGGCAGCCCGTGAAGTATGGGCCAATATTATGAAGGCCTTCGGCGCCAATGAAGCAGACAGAGGCTGTCCCATTCATTCCCGTCCTGCTTATTTCTACCGCACCATTTTCGATGCCGGAGTGAATATGCTGAGAAATACCACCGCCATGTTCTCTGCCGTGGTAGGTGGCGTAGACACCTATGAGAACGAACCTTATGATGAAACGGTTAGAAAGGGGGATGAATTCTCCCGCCGCATTGCCAGAAATGCCCACATCATCCTGCAGGAAGAATTCGGCATGCTTCGTCCCATTGACCCTGCCGGCGGTTCCTGGGCACTGGAACATCTGACAAAGGAAATGGCGGAAAAAATCTGGCAGGAATTCCAGAAAATCGAATCCATGGGCGGATTCACGCAGGCTCTCATGAAGGAATATCCGCAGGAACAGATCCTTGCCATCCTGAAAGACCGCTTCAAGGCACTGGACTTCAGGAAGGACCGGGCCGTAGGGAACAATATGTACCCGAACATGGCGGAAGAGCTCATCGAACCAAGACCGGAGGATACGGCCGCCCTGAAGAAACAGCTGATGAAAGCAGTGGAGGACTACAGGAAGGATATTGACAAGGAATACCTGGGCAGAAAGCTGGAAGAACTGGAAGCGGCACCGGCTGAAGGAAAGCTGGACAAGGCTGTGGAAGCCTTCTCTGCCGGCGCTACCCAGAACGAAGTATACAAGGCCATCACTCCCGAGGGGGAAGCGGAAAAAGTCCGTCCCATTACAGAACACCGCTGGACAGAACGGTTTGAACGGCTCCGCTTCGATACGGAAAACTACAAGAAGGAAACAGGGAAAAATGTGGAAGTATTCCTGGCCAACATGGGCCGCATTCCACAGCACAAGGCAAGGGCCGATTTCTCCACTTCCTTCCTGCAGGTAGGGGAATTCAATGTACATCTGAACAATGGCTTCCAGGATGATGAAGGAAAGCCGGGCTCCCGCTGGGATAAATGCGTAGAAGCCTTAAAGGCAGGCTGCGACGACAAGGGCACGCCCTATGACTGCGCGGTCATCTGCTCCAAGGATGATACCTATCCGGAAGACGTGCCTGCCCTGGCTCCAAGGCTGAAGGAAGTGCTGGGGAAGGGGAAACTCTTCCTGGCAGGCGCGGCTCCCAAAGATTTGGAACAGACCTATCGGGATGCCGGCATTGACGATTTCATCAGCGTGAAGGCAAACTGCTACGAGATCATCCGCAGTCTTCAGAGAGAAAAGGGCATGAAGATTACGGAAGAGGAGGTAAAATAATATGGCAATGAATCCTGATTTTACAAAACTGAATCTGGAAGATCACCCTTCCTGCGATTACGATACCTGGAAGAAGGGGCTGGAAGAAACCACCGGGAAATCCTACAATGATTTGTATGACACCACGCTGGAACGCATTCCCGTAGGCCCTCTCTATACGAAAGATATTTACAAAGAATGCAGTCATCTGGATTTCATGAGCGGTATTCCTCCCTTCCTCAGGGGACCGTACTCCACCATGTATGTATTCCGCCCGTGGACTGTCCGCCAGTACGCCGGCTTCTCCACTGCCGAAGAATCCAATGCCTTCTATAAAAGAAATCTGGCTGCAGGGCAGAAGGGGCTGTCCATTGCCTTTGACCTTCCTACCCACCGCGGCTATGATGCGGACAATCCCCGAGTGGTAGGGGACGTAGGCAAAGCCGGCGTTTCCGTATGCTCCATGCTGGACATGAACATCCTCTTTGACGGCATTCCGCTGGATCAGATGTCCGTATCCATGACCATGAACGGCGCGGTGCTCCCGATTCTGGCCTTCTTCATCTGTGCCGGCATTGAACAGGGGGTAGACCGGAAGATTCTCCAGGGCACCATCCAGAACGATATTCTGAAGGAATTCATGGTCCGCAACACCTACATCTACCCGCCGACCATGTCCATGCGTATTATCGGTGATATTTTCGAATACACCACCAAGTATATGCCGAAATTCAACTCCATTTCCATTTCCGGCTACCACATCCAGGAATGCGGCGCCACCTGTGACCTGGAACTGGGCTACACCCTGGCCGACGGCATGGAATACATCCGCTGCGGCGAAAAGGCAGGACTTCCGGTAGATGCCTTTGCCAAGCGCCTCTCCTTCTTCTGGGACCAGGGCAAGAACTATTTCATGGAAGTGGCCAAGATGAGGGCTGCCAGAGTGCTGTGGGCGAAGATTCTGAAGGGCTTCGGCGCCAAGAACCCGAAATCCATGGCCCTCCGCACCCATTCCCAGACCTCCGGCTGGTCCCTCACCGAACAGGATCCCTTCAACAACATCACCAGAACCTGCATGGAAGCCATGTCCGCAGCCCTGGGTCACACCCAGTCCCTCCATACCAATGCGCTGGATGAAGCCATCGCCCTGCCTACGGACTTCTCTGCCCGCCTGGCAAGAAATACCCAGCTTTATATCCAGGATGAAACGAAGGTCTGCAAGATTATCGATCCCTGGGGCGGTTCCTACTACCTGGAATACCTGACCAATGAAATGATTAAACGGTCCTGGGCCCATATCCAGGAAGTGGAATCTCTGGGCGGCATGGCCAAGGCCATTGCCACTGGCCTTCCGAAGATGCGCATCGAGGAATGCGCTGCCCGCCGCCAGGCGGACATCGACTCCGGCAGGGAAACCATTGTGGGCCTGAACAAATACCGCCTGGCGAAGGAAGACCCGCTGAACGTTCTCTCCATCGACAACACCGCCGTCAGGAACGCCCAGATTAAACGGCTTGAAAAGCTCCGCTCCATCCGGGATCCGGAAAAGGTACGCCGGGATCTGGAACATATCACCAAATGCGCTGAAAGCCGTGAAAACGGGAACCTTCTGGACGCTGCCGTCCAGGCAGCCCATGACCGCTGCTCCCTTGGCGAAATTTCTGACGCCGTGGAAAAAGTATCCGGCCGCTACAATGCCACCATCCATACCGTATCCGGCGTTTACTCCAGCGAATTCCAGGACAACGGCCAGTTTGAAAAGGCTAAAAAGCTGATCGATGAATTTGAACAGCTGGAAGGCCGCCGTCCCCGTATCTTCTTCTGCAAGATGGGCCAGGACGGCCATGACCGCGGCCAGAAGGTACTGGCATCCTCCTTTGCCGATATGGGCTGGGACGTGGACGTAGGTCCTCTTTTCCAGACACCGGAAGAAGCGGCCCAGGATGCCGTAGATAACGATGTTCATATTGTTGGCTTCTCCTCGCTGGCAGCAGGCCACAAGACACTGCTCCCTGCGCTGGTGGAAGAACTGGAGAAACGGGGCCGCAGCGACATCCTCGTCTGCATCGGCGGCGTAATCCCGCCCCAGGACTACCAGTTCCTCTATGACCATGGCGCTGCCGCCATCTTCGGACCGGGCACCAATATCCCGAAGTGCTGCATCGAACTTCTGCAGATTCTTGTAGACCGCGCCAAAGCGGAAGCCAGGGAAGGATAAGGTAAGCTTATGGCTGATAAGGATGATGACCTGAGACCCAGCTGGGTGCCGAAGGAAAAGAACCCCGAATTTGCCTGCTCCGTTATGCGCGGGATTGACAGCGCTGTGAACAGCGTCACCAGCGCCAAGTACTATCCGAAGGAAAATCTCCGCCGGGTACCTCTTCGGAAGAAAATGTCGGTGGTGGAATACGTGGAAGGGGTGAAGAAGGGGGACCGCATGATCCTGGCCAAGGCCATTACGCTCATTGAGAGCAATGCGCCCAGGGACTTTGACAAAGCCCAGCGGGTACTGCAGGCACTTCTTCCCCGGACCGGACATTCCCTTCGCATCGGAATTACCGGCGTTCCCGGAGCAGGTAAGAGTACCTTCATCGAAGCCTTCGGACAGCTCCTCTGCCGGCAGGGCTATAAAGTAGCCGTGCTGGCGGTGGATCCCACCAGTTCCATTACCGGCGGATCCATTCTGGGAGATAAGACCAGGATGCAGAAGCTGTCCCGGGAGCCGAACTGTTTCATCAGACCTTCTCCCTCCGGCGGCACCCTGGGCGGTGTGGCCCGGAAAAGCCGTGAAACCATGATGCTCTGCGAAGCGGCAGGCTGCGACGTCATCCTGGTGGAAACGGTGGGCGTAGGCCAGTCGGAAACCACGGTCCGCTCCATGGTCGATTTCTTCATGCTGGTAGTCCTGACCGGTGCCGGCGATGACCTCCAGGGGATCAAGAAGGGAATCATGGAACTGGCAGACGCCATCGTAGTCAATAAGGCTGACGGTGACAACCTGGAAAGGGCCAAAGTCACCCAGGGCGAATATGAACGGATGGTAGAGTTCATCCGTCCTGCCACGGAAGGATGGAAAACCCATGCCTACCGCTGCTCTGCCTTGAAGAAAACAGGGCTTTTGGAGCTCTGGGCGGTGATGAGGGAATTTGAAAAGGTGACGAAACAGTCCGGCGTCTTTGAAAACCGCCGTCAGCGGCAGATTATCGCCTGGGTGAAAACCATGATTGACGAACACCTGCACAACCTCTTCTACGAAGACCCTGTCATCAAAGGCAGGCTTCCGGAAGTCCGGGCGGCGGTGCTGGCAGGGGTGGTATCGCCCAGCCAGGCAGTGGCGGAACTGATTAAAACATTCGACATTGACCGTGCTGCCGCCCGTCATCTGGATTCCTGAAGAAATCTGTTTCATAGAAAAGGAGCGGCCTTTCCATGGCTGCTCCTTTCTTTATGATAGGAGGAAACTATGTATATCAATGGAGCATTTATGAAAGAACTCTACCTGGCAGGAGGCCCCTACTACGGACTGCAGGAGGTCTTCTCCAGGGTGAAAGGCGTGGCCCGGGTGCGGGCCGGCTTTGCCAACTGCAGCCGGGAGGCGCCTTCCAAGGAAGACATATACAGCGGAAAAGCGGAGGGCAGGGAATGCATACAGATTATTTACAACCCGAAGAAAATCGACATTGTCAGCCTCCTCTCTCTCTTCTTCACCATCATCAACCCCTACACCGACGGAATCCAGGGAAAAGCCGTGGGGCCTCAGTTCCGGAGCGGCGTTTACTACACCAGCCCTGAAGATACCATGCAGATCAGCTATTACCTGACATTCCTGCAGAACCGCGGCATCCACCGCCGCATGACCGAAGATGCATTGGTATTCAATGCATTTGAAGGAGAAGGAGGAAGGCGGCCGCCGATTCGGACGGAAATGAAGAGGCTGGAAAACTTCTACGAAGCGCCGGAGGAAGAGCAGTTCTACCTGAGAAAACACCCCCATGCCTACACGCCCATCCATATAGACCTTCTGGAAGAACTGGGAACCATTGGGAAAGCGGAGAATGAAAGGAAGTAAGACTCCTGATTCCGCCATCTGCTATGGAAAGCCATGATCTCAAGCTCTGGAAGGACGGATTGCTCCTAGGCACTTACCATCTGCGTCCTGTTCATTTGACAGGGCAGGCAGAACGGCTATAATAAGGACTGACAGTTATTCATTGAAAAGAAACGGCAGTGAGTCGTGCCGTTTCTTTTATTGTGAAAGGGAAAACGATGGAAATATTTACACTGCAGTTCTGGCTCAGCGTAGGAGCTATTATATTGATGGATTTATCCCTAGGCGGTGATAACGCGGTGGTCATTGCCATGGCTTCCAACCGCCTGCCGGAAAAGGAGCGGAAGAAAGCTATCCTCATCGGCACCATAGGCGCCGTGGGCCTCCGCATGGCCCTGACGGCTGTAGCCGTATGGCTTCTTACCATTCCCTATCTCCAGGTGCTGGGCGGCATCCTCCTGATTCCCATTGCCATTCACCTTCTGGCACCGGGCGATGAAGATCCCCATATAGAAGCATCCGATAATCTGTGGACGGCGGTGAAAACCATTATCCTGGCGGACTTCCTCATGTCCATCGACAACATCCTCTCCGTAGCCGGCGCTGCCAATGGTGATTTCCTTCTGGTAGTCTTCGGCCTCATGGTGAGCATCCCCATCATCGTCACCGGCAGCCAGCTTATAGGCAAAGTGCTGGACCGCTATCCCATCCTCATGTACGCTGGCGCCGCCATGATCGGCGGGACTTCCGGCACCATGTTCCTCCACGACAAAGCCCTGGGCCCTGTGATTACCGCTGCTTCTGGCAGCTGGGTAGAAACGGGCCTCCCCGCTTTCCTGGCCCTGGACGTCTGCGTCCTGGGATACTTGAAAAGCCACAGGAAATAAAGCACCACAAAAAGGCCTCACAGAAATCTGTGAAGCCTTTTATCGTGGAAAAGAACACACCACATGGCAGGCATTCCATATCCTGCCTTACCCCTGGCCGATGTATGCTTTTCATATTTCCTTGGTTTCAGTGCACTGAAGGGAAACGGCCTTCCCGCTTCCGACCCCTCCCTCCTGCTCCATGGATGGGCGCCTGCAGGATTTCTGAGAGGACTTTGCCGGTTGGCTGTTTCTACAGGGATAGTCATGGAGAAGGGGAAAAGGTATCAGCCCGGGGAGAGTCTATGCCAGAGACCGCTTTGCCATCCTGCTGGTATATGGTCAAAAAGGCCCGGAAAGAGGTGACCCTGGCGCCCTGGGGAGTCTTTCTGACAAAAAATGCTCCTGCAAGACCATCATACAATGGGGGGAGCCCTCCCCATTCCAGTATATTATCCCTTTTTCTCACTATACCCCATATAGGCTATGCTAATTTTGCAAAGGGTACATTATTTATGGAACTTCACCTTTTTTGCTGACACATAAGGTGATATGATAGGAAATGTAATTTGATCATCGAAAATGAGAGGAAGACCGTTTTTCGCGCCTTCCCCTGGAACCGCAGCGGCGGTTCTTTCATTTCTGAAAAGGGGGATGTTTATGAATATACATGAATATCAGAGCAAGGCCATTATGAAGGAATATGGCATCCATGTACCGGAAGGGTATCCTGCATTCACCGTGGAGGATGCGGTGGCCAATGCGAAGCGCATCGGTACGCCGGTGGTGGTTGTGAAGGCGCAGATTCATGCCGGCGGCCGCGGGGAGGCGGGAGGCGTGAAACTGGCCCATTCCCTGGAGGAAGTGAGAAAGTATGCCAGGGAGCTTCTGGGAAGCACGCTGGTGACCCGGCAGACCGGGCCCCAGGGGAAGAAGGTGAACCGCCTTCTTATTGAAGCAGGGGCCCACATTAAGAAAGAATATTATATTTCTTTTGTGGTGGACAGGGAGTCCCGTTGCGTGGTGATGATGTGCTCCGAATCCGGCGGCATGTCCATCGAAGATGTGGCTGCGGAAAATCCGGAGGCCATTCTGAAGGAATACATCGATCCCGCCATCGGTCTGGCCGATTTCCAGGCTAACCGCATGGCCTATGCCCTTCATATGGAACAGGCTGTGGTGCCGAAGGCGAAGACTTTCATGAAATATCTGTACAAGCTTTTTGTGGACAAGGACTGCTCTTTGGCGGAATGCAATCCTCTGGTGGTGACAGAGGAAAATGAAGTGCTGGCACTGGATGCAAAGCTGAATTTTGATGACAGCACCCTGTCCCGTCATCCGGAAATCGTGGCTCTACGGGATATTACGGAAGAGGATCAGAAGGAAAGGGAGGCCGCTGCAGAAGGGCTGAACTATGTCAATCTTGGCGGCGATGTGGCCTGCATGGTGAACGGTGCGGGCCTGGCCATGGCGACGGTGGATATTATCAAGGAAAACGGCGGGGAACCTGCCAATTTCCTGGATGTAGGCGGGGATTCCACACCCGAAAAAATCGTGGCTGCCTTCAAAATCATGCTGGAGGATGACCAGGTTCACGGCATCCTGATTAATATTTTCGGCGGCATCAACAAGTGCGATGTCATTGCCACAGGCATTGTGGAAGCAGCGGCCCTCCTTTCCGGCGGAAAGGAAGAGTTCCCCATTCCTGTGGTGGTGCGTCTGGAAGGACGGAATGTGGAAAAAGGACGGAAGATTCTGGAAGAAGCCCACATTGTGAATCTTTTCCCTGCTTCTTCCATGGATGAGGGCGCTAAGAAAGTGATTCGTCTGGCGAAAGAGCAGAAGGAAAAGAAATAAGGAGGGCTGGTTATGAGTATATTAATCCATAAAGATACGAAGGTCATTGTACAGGGCATTACCGGCAGGGCAGCCCGTTTCCATACAGAACAGATGCAGGCTTACGGTACGAATATCGTAGGCGGTACGGCACCGGGAAAGGCGGGCCAGGTGTGCTGCGGCGTTCCGGTATTCAATACGGTGAGAGACGCAGTGGCTGTTACTGGCGCCAATGCATCGGTCATTTTCGTGCCGGCTCCCTTTGCAGCTGATGCCATTCTGGAAGCGGTGGAAGCAGGTCTTGACCTGGTGGTATGCATCACAGAGCATATTCCTGTGGAAGACATGGTGAAGGTGCATCGTTATATGGAAGGGAAAAAGACCCGTCTCATCGGGCCGAACTGCCCTGGCATCATCTCTGTGGATGAAGCCAATATCGGCATCATTCCTTCCCAGATTTATAAAAAAGGCCATGTAGGCGTAGTGTCTAAATCCGGTACCCTGACCTATGAAGCCACCTACCAGCTCACAGCGGCAGGCATTGGCCAGACCACGGCCATCGGCATCGGCGGAGACCCCATCAAGGGCATGGATTTCATTGATACCCTGACTTTTTTCAATGAGGACCCGGAAACGGAAGCAGTGCTTATGATCGGTGAAATCGGCGGCAATGCGGAAGAAAGGGCAGCCCAGTGGATCAGGGAACATATGAAGAAGCCTGTGGCTGCTTTCATCGCAGGACGCATGGCACCTCCAGGAAAGCGTATGGGTCATGCGGGGGCCATCATTTCCGGCGGCAAGGGCACGGCGGCTGAGAAGATTGCTGCCTTGAACGCCGTAGGCATTCCGGTGGCCAGAACTGTGGCGGATATCGGAGGAACGGTCATCAAACTGCTGAAGGAAAAGGGCATTTATGAGGACTGCCATACCTGCTGAGGGGAAAATCATACTTGACGAAGGCCTTCTGTTCCGCTATTGTAAAGGTATGTTCAGGAATCGGAGGAAGACAGTATGTTTTCAAAATTTCAGGATTTTCTTCTGGTGGTGGTTCTCTTTTACGCCATTTTCCGTATCGGCTTTGGCGAAGGAGTCACTACGGTTAACCTCTTCATCCTTCTTTGTGCTGTGGTGGCGGTCATTTCCATGGCCCTCAAACGGACCGGCGCCTATGACCGGGCCCACAAGCAGAGAGAAGAGGCTATGAAGAAAAAAGAGGAAGAAAAAAAAGAGCTCTGATGAGCTCTTTTTTAGTGGGCTGGTGGGATAGTGTATTAGTGAGACAGTGGGACAGTGAGGGCGGCTGTCGGCTTTCGGCTGTCAGCTTTTCGCAGGAAGGAGCTGCGCGGAGTGCTGAAAATAGGTTTGAAAGAACTGACGCCGCTATCCTCCGTCGCCTACGGCGACACCCCCTTCCAGAGGAAGGGGGGTTTGGCAGTACGTCATGCAGCATTTGTGACACAAAGGTGAATCCCGTAACGGCAGGCTCCTTCCTTTGGAAGGAGCTCCGTGGAGCGGTGAGGATAGGCCTTTGCCGGGCAAAGGCGCCGCCGAAAGGCGGCTTTACTAATGATTCCCAATAGGCCCCTGCGGGGCCTTGGCTTTTTGCGGGACGCACTGATTCAGCCGCAGAATCTGATTTCATATGCATTTTGGCCCAATACTGCGTCATAAGCCTCCTTAAATAGCTTTGGCTATTCGCGTCGGCTTATTCCTTGTATTGAACCAAAATGCAAGAATGAAATCTGATAACGACTGAATCACTGCGTCCCTTACGAAAAGTCGCTATCCTCCGTTGCCTACGGCGACACCCCCTTCCAGAGGAAGGGGGTTCTGGAAGTACGTCATGCAGCATTTGTGACACAAAGGGGAAGCACGTAACGCAGGCTATATATTGCGGCGTAGCCGCCACCACAATCCTCGCAGCCGCAGGCTGCGTCAAACTTTAGCACCTTAAGAACCTTCGGCGCCGCAGGCGCCGAAGGCCTTCCCCTCTGAACCCTCTGAACCCTCTAAACCCTCTGAACCCTTTGAACCCTCTGAACCCTCTGAACCCTTTGCACCCTTTGCACCCTCGCCCGCAAAGCGGGCGTCAAACTTTAGAACCTTCTGCGCCCGCAGGGCGCGCCATAGCCATTTCCCCAAAGGGAATGCCCCTGGTATCCTGCTTATGGTCGGAAATGAAAAGGGCGAGGAGGACATGGTCTTCTTTTTCCTGGATGACGGCGGTAATGTAGACGAGCTGGGTCATGCCGCCCTGGGTGAGGAGGAAGCTGGCGGTACCCTGGGTGTAGGGCGTTTCACCATCTTCCGATTTTTCTTCCCAGCCGGTGAATTGGCGGAGGCGGATGTGGGAGTTGTCCCTGTTGGTGATGGATGAGAGCCTGTTTTCCGGAAGGTTTTCTTTCAAGCAGTCTTTCCATAATTGAAATTCCTCCCTGGGCAGCAGGAGGCGGACGCGGTAGCCGCCGTAGTAGCGGCGGCCCTGGCAGCGCACCTGCTCCAGAGATGCGTCACGGCCCAGGGAGACGATAAGGGAGGCCAGTTCTTCCTCATATTCTGGATGGGCGGGGAAAAGGGGGAGGGTGTCCAGCTCCCGGGCCAGTTTTTCTTCCAAATCCTCCCGTGCAAAGAATTCTTTCATCTTCTTCCCTATAAAGCTGTTGTCCGCAGAGGTGACGGTAATGGATGTTTCCATCATTCTGGCATAACGGGTAGAAAAGGTGAGGGTATTTAGAAGGATAATGCCCACCACCGCCAGGATGGAAGCCAGGGTAATCAGTACTTTCTTCATGGTTGTCCTTTCTGTGGTTTCATTATAGCATGAAGTGCCTTATGGACGGATAGGATTCCTTGACGGGCTGGTGTTCTAGTTTGAGGCACTATCGGCAGGTAACGCAGCGCTTCCCGCCGACTGGCGTTTACCGGCCTATGAGTTGCTATCGGCAGGTACCGAGATCCTTCGCTGCGCTCNNAGAATGACGATGTCCGGCGGGAGGGAAGGCGTAAAACCCTGCCGTGAAGCGGCGTTATAAAATTCATTACAATCTTTGGCCCTTTCAGGCCCGTCCCCCTTTGGTACTTCGTACCACCTTCCCCCGCAAACGGTGGGACAATAAAACAGGGCTCTTTTGCCCCTTTTTGTCAAACAAGGGGTATTATGATAAAATTAAAAATAGTAAATAGGCTTCTGCAAGGAAAGAGGTGCTTTTCATGAATCCGGATTTGGATGTGGTACGAAAAATCAACGGGCTGGCTGGGAAGGTCAGGCCTTTTGATCTGATGATGGATCTCATAGCCCGGTACGGTCACTGGGCCTTTGTGATTTACGGGCTGATTTTGTGGTTTTCTCCGGGGAAGGACAGGGAGATGCGGCGGCGCTGCTGTATCCTTTCTTTCCTGGGGGTCTGCATTGCGTCTCTGGTTTCCTTTGGTATCGGGAAGCTGTGGTTCAGGAAGCGGCCTTTTACCAGGGATTACAGGATATGGAATTTTACGGGTCATAAGGCCAATGCGTCTTTCCCCAGCAATCACACCATGAATGGAGCGGTGGTGGTGCTGCAGCTCCTGTCCATGGGCATGAAGGGGTCGAAGCTTATGGCCCTGATGGGCGCCATCCTTGCTTTTTCCCGTCTTTTTGCAGGAGTTCATTATCCCAGCGATCTTTTGGGCGGTGCTGCGGTGGCGGCGCTGGTGCACCGACTGCTGAACCGGCCTGCCTTTGCGCCTTTTATCACTTTTGTCACTATGATTTCATCTTTTATCAGCGATGAAGTGATTTTGAAAATTAGAGGGCGGTGAGTCATGTGGCAGGGGAAAGTGTTGATAGGGGAAGCAAGATGTCCATTATGCGGATCGTGCAGGTTCTCCTTCGGGAGTCGGATCGGGAGCATCCGCTGACCCAGCAGGAAATCCTTGATTTCATGGAGAAAAAATATGGCATGACAGTGAGCCGGCGATCCATCGGACGGAATCTGAACCGTCTGAAGGAGGCGGGCCTTCCGGTGGTATGCCGGGAGGTGACCCGGGTGGTGAACGGGAAGGAGGCGCCCCTTTCGCTGGACTGGTACTGGGATCATGTGGTGTCCCAGGATGAGCTGAAGGTGCTCATCGACCTTCTCTATTTCTCCCATCTGCCTGCCCAGCAGGTGCGGCAGCTCACGGAAAAGCTGAAGAGGCTGCAGAGCCGTACTTTTTCCGATGAGAAGGATAATGTGAAGAACCTGCCTTCCCCGGGAAAGCCGGCGGAGGCGGGGGAGAATCTTTCCATCCTGTCCCGGGCCCTTTCCCAGAAAAAGATGATTTCTTTCTATTACGACCATTATGAAGCGGACGGCAAGCGGCATCACGGCTATACGGTGTCCGGCGAGGACAGGCTTTACCGGGTAAGCCCCTACCAGATTACCGCCTCCGATGACCGGTATTTCCTTCTCTGCAATGAGGAAGGGAGCGAGGATATATCCGTATTCAAGGTGGATATGATGACCGATGTGACGGTGCTGGAGGAACCGGCACGGCTGCAGAAATCGCTGAAGGGCCCGGAGACGGGAGAGAAAATCGGCGATTTCCTCTTTTCCGGGCACGGTATCTATACCGGCCGTCCGGTGCTCTGCAGCTTTGAGGCGGACTGGCATCTCATGAGCGACATTATGGATGACTTCGGCCGCTCCGCCCGCCTGCTCTCTGCCCGCCAGGACCTGGTGACCGTGGAAGTGACTATCCCCGCTTCCGCCATGAAGGCCTGGGCCCTGAAGCATGCGCCGCTGGTGAAGGTGACGGCGCCGTCCTATCTGGTGAAGGAGGTCAAGGAGGCGGCAGACGGGCTGAGCCGCCTCTATGGATCGCCATGATATTCGTTTACGGGACAGCCATTTTCCTGGCGTTTATATTCCTTCTGCTGTTGGTGCCCCTTTCCTATACCCTGTCCTTTGAAACATGGAAACTGGACATTAAAGCGGGCTGGCTCTGGGGGCTGATTTCCAAAGGTCAAACCTTCTCTTTCTCTAAGGCCGAAGATGAAATCGGGGAGCCGGTGGAGGACGAAGCACTGGCGGAGCTGGATGAAACCCTGGATGCCTGGGAGGAAACCATGGCGGCCGGTGGAAAAGGAGAGGCGCCAGCGGAGGATGGGAAAAAAGAGGAAATAAGGGAAATAGGGACGCCCCCTTCTCCGGTTCAAGAAGAGGAGAAGCCTTTGGAAAAAGAAGAACCGGCAGCCCACGAGAAGAGCCGTCCTTCCTACCTGGCACAGCTCTTCTTTGCCTTGGATAGTGGGCTCGCAGCCCGGTGCTTTCAGGCGGCAGGAAGCCTGATTTCCCATGGGTTCATCAGAAAATGGCATGTGGAAGGAGGCCTGGGGCTGGGGGATCCCATGCATACAGGCATCCTCTGCGGTCTCTTCTATGCCTTCCTGCCTGGAGGGGCGGAGGAAATTTCCTGGAATTATGTGGATAAGGAATGTACTCTTTCCGGATATGGCCGGGGACGGCTCATTCCATTATATGTACTGTATATACTTTTAAAGCTTGCCCTGTCCAAACCGGCAAGGGAATTCTGGCATTTCAGACAAGGGGGAAATGACAATGGATGATGAAGTAAGAAAGCAGATTTTTGACGATTTCAAAAAAATGATTACCACTGAATCGGTGGTAGGGGAGCCTATTTACCTGGGTGACGCCACCATCGTTCCCTTCGTGGATATTTCCTTCGGCTTCGGCAGCGGCGCCCACGGCGGCACCACCTCCGGCGGCGCAGGCGGCGGAAAGGTGACCCCTACGGCAGTGCTCATTATGAAAGGGGAAAGGGTGGAACTCTTCTCCATTAAGAACGCCACTGCCAACGGAACCATCGACAAAGTCATCAACATGGTGCCGGAAGTGATTTCCCATCTCACAAAGAAGAAAGAAAAGAAGGAAGAAGTGCGGGAAGCTGCTTTGAAGGAAGCCAAGGAAGCCATGGCGGAGGAAGCGGAAACCGCGGCTATCGAGGCGAAGGGAAGCGCTGATTAAATCATT
>DCJJ01000147.1:15518-26653 GCA_002320515.1 Dialister sp. UBA1703
CTTATAAAAGCAGACTCTATGAATGAATCAGTGATTCCCTCAGGGAAGCACTGATTCATTCATAAGATGTTCAATGCACTTTGTTTTAGAAAAATTCAAATAACTAAGGGAAGCGCTGATTCATAGGATATTTACTGACAAATCCCAGCTTGGCCATTGACACCTGTCGATTCTTTGATTAAAATGAAACTATGCAACTTGAGTCTCCCGTCCTTGGGGGCACAGTTAGGAGGATACTATGAAAATGAACAAAACAGTAGCAGCTGTAGCTGCTGGTATGATCGCATTTGGTGCCATGTTTTCCGCTTCCGCAGCAGGCATCGGCTATGTAAATTCCAATGCCCTTCTCCAGGCTCATCCGAAAATGCAGAAGGCACAGCTTGATATGAGGACCGCTGCCCAGAAGGCAGAAGAATCCTTCAAGAGCCGCTCTGCAGGCAAGACGGACCAGGAAAAACAGCAGATTGCCACCGAACTGCAGAAGGAAATGGATCAGAAAGAAAGAGCTGCCATGCAGCCTATCCTTTCCGACATTATGAAAGCCATCCAGCAGGTTCGTCAGGAAAAGGGACTGGACATCATCCTTGAACAGGGTGCCGTGGTAGACGGCGGCGTAGATGTGACCTCTGCCGTAGCCCAGAAACTGGCAAAATAAGAAAACAGGAAAAACGACGCAGCAGCCGCTGCGCCGTTTTTTCTTTCCCTGTTTTGATATAATATTTTTAGTGGGCTGGTGGGCTGGGGGACTAGTGTGCTTTCCCTGGTTGGTACCACTATCGGTAGACACCACAACCCTCAGCGGCCAGTGGCCGCTGTTAAACCTGAGAACCTTTGCGCCCAAAGGTCGCCGAACCCTCTGAACCTGGGGCGCGAAGCGCTCCATTCATTTCAAACATACAAGGAGAAAATAGTATGGATAAACTGACTGCTTTATGCAAAGCCATGATTGCCTATGATAAGGGGGATCCCCGCAGGATTCACCATTTCTTGAAAGTTCACGCCTTCGCCGCCCAGATCGGAAGGGAGGAAGGGCTGGATGAGAAGACCCTTTTCCGGCTGGAGGCGGCTGCCTATGTGCACGATATCGGCATCCACGAAGGGGAGAGGCGGTTTGGCCGGAATGACGGCCAGATCCAGCAGGAACTGGGGCCCGATGAAGCCCGACCCATGCTGGAAGAACTGGGGTTTGAAAAGGAGGACATTGACCGTATCTGCTGGCTGGTGGCCCATCACCATTCCTACGGCAGTATCGACGGCCCGGACGCTCGGATTCTGGCGGAGGCGGATATGCTGGTGAACCAGTACGAGGACGGCGCACCGCTGAAACAGAATGAAGCCCTTTACCACCGCCTTTACAGGACGGAAGCGGGAAAGAGAATGTTCCGTGAACTTTATTTTGAAACCTACGAAGGGATAAAGAAGTGAGGGACACATCCCTGGTGTACCCGGTGCGGGAGGATGGAGCCATCCTTCTGGGCCGCAAAAGGCGGGGCATGGGATACGGGAAATGGAACGGCTTCGGCGGGAAAATCGAAGCAGGCGAAACTATGCGCCAGTGTGCCTGCCGGGAACTTTTTGAAGAGTGCGGTCTGGTGATGGAGCCGGAAAAACTGGTCATGGCGGCGGATCTCTATTTCCACCAGCCATCGGATCCCGAGTGGTCCCATGCAGGTATTGTATACTTTGCCCGGGGCTGGAAGGGGACACCCCATCTTTCCGATGAAATGGAACCCCGCTGGTTCAGTGTAAAAGATTTCCCCTATGAAAATATGTGGATGGCAGACAGGGTGTGGCTCCCCATGATTCTATGGGGAAAGAAAATCCGGGGCACCATCTATTTTGCAGAAGACGGGGAGACCGTCTACGATTATGATTTCCGGGAGATGACATGATGGATGAGAAGAAACCGGCCAGGGACTGGCCGGAAAAGCTCCTTACCTGGTTCGACGGCCACAAAAGAGACCTCCCCTGGCGGGAGGACAAGCCCAGGAACCCTTACCATGTGTGGATTTCGGAAATCATGCTCCAGCAGACCAGGACGGAAGCGGTGAAGCCCTATTTCAACAGCTGGATGGAGCGCTTTCCCACCATTCACGACCTGGCGGAGGCGGAGGAAGCAGAGGTGCTCCACCAGTGGCAGGGCCTTGGCTACTACAGCCGCGCCCGGAATATCCATAAAGCCGCCCGGGAAATGGAAGAAACCTACGGCAGCCGCCTCCCTGATGACAAGGCGGCAATCCTTGCCCTTCCGGGAATCGGAAGCTACACCGCCGGCGCCATCCTCTCCATGGCCTATGGAAAAAAGGAAGGCGCCATAGATGGCAACGTGCTTCGGGTCTATGCCAGGCTTTACCAGGTGGAAGAAGACATCCTGAAAAGCCGGGGCAGGAAGGAAATAGAGAGCCTTGTGGAAGCCACTCTGCCGGATCGGGCGGGAGACTTCAATGAAGCCCTGATGGACCTGGGAGCGGACGTCTGCATCCCGAAAAATCCAAGGTGCAGCCTCTGCCCCCTGGCCGGTGAATGTGTGGCCTTTAGAAATGGAAAAGAAAAGGACCTGCCCCGCCGCAGTGCCAAAAAGCCGCCGAAGGAAGAAGCTGCCGCCTGCGGCCTCTGTATCAGGGAGGGCAGGGTGCTCCTTCATAAAAGACCGTCAAAGGGTATGCTGGCCTCCATGTGGGAATTCCCCATGGCTCTGGCAGAAAAGGAAGAGGACGCAAAAAAAGGACTGGAACAGCTTCTCTGTGGAACAACGGAAGACTGTCTCTGGACTTACAAGCATGTCTTCACCCATCGTATCTGGCACATGAAGGCCTATCCCGTTAAAGAAGTAGCCGTGCCGGAAGGAGAATACCGCTGGTTTTCGCCGGAAGAATACAGGGAAATCCCCCTGGCCGGCCCCCACGCAAGACTGGCGGCATTCGTGGAGAAAATAGTGTACTAGTGTACTAGTGCGCTAGTGGGTTGGTGGACTAGTGAACTAGCTGGCATTACTAACGGCAGGTACCCAGATTCTCCGCTCCGCTCAGTATGACCGCAGGGGCGGGGAGAGGGCACGTAACGCAGGCTATAATTGCGGCGCAGCCGCCACCACAACCCTTGCAGCCGCAGGCTGCGTGAAACCTTAGAACCTTCGGGGCCGAAGGCGCCGTCAACCTTCCCCACTGAGCCTTCTGAACCTTTTGAACCCGGGCCGCAAAGCGGTCCAAAGGAGGTGACTCCATGTTTGAACGGATGATTCTTATGATTTTTTCCCTGCTGGGAATTCTGAACGGCGCTTTTCTGTCTGTGATTTTCAGGAGAAAACGGTTTTATTTCTACATGGCAGGAAGCTGGCTCATTTCTTTTCTTTCAGCCGCCTATTTCCTCTGGTATGCCAGAGGTTATGACGGCCTGGGGCTCTGGTCTCTGTGGCTGGGATATATGGCCTGCGGGATCATGGTGGCTGAAATCGTATCTCTTCCCTGCCTTTTCTTTCTGTCTCTCCTGTCCATTTCAAAGAAGCTCCGGAAGGGGAGCCGGGTGTTCTCGCTGGCTGCCATCTGCGCTGCGGCGATTATTGGTATCTATGGCTCCGTAGGCGGCAATAACAGGGAGCAGGTGGAACATCTGGATGTGTATGTGGAGAGCCTTCCTCCTGCCTTTGAAGGCTATAAGGCGGCCCAGATGACGGACACCCACATCGGCCCCTATTTCCGGTATACCGACCTTTCCGGCGAGATTGACCGGGCCCGCAGGGAAGGGGCACAGGTGCTTTTCTTTACGGGAGATCTCATCGACGATATACGCCATATGCCGGACGCAGGCCGGACTTTGACGGAAGAGTTCTATGGCTTTCCTGACGGCATTATCTATGTATGGGGAAATCATGAGTACTACCGGGGGAAGGACTATATCGAAGAGGAGCTCCTGAAGACGCCGGTGAAGATGCTGGTGAACGAGCACACTGCCATTACAAGAAACGGGGCGTCCCTCTATGTGGCAGGGGTGGATTATCCCTGGGCCCGGGGTGAGGCTATGAAGAAGGAAATGGATGATATGACCGATGAGGCTTTCCGGGGTATTCCGAAAGGGGCGCCGGTGGTGCTTCTGGCCCATCATTCTGCCTTTCTGGGTGAGGGCTTCAAAAAGGGCGCGGCCATTACCCTGACCGGTCATACCCATGGCACCCAGTTCGGCCTTTTCGGCAGGCCCATCATCACGCCCTTCACCTATACCCGGGGGCTTTACAGTGACGGCAGAAATATGGGCTATGTGTCCCGGGGCGATGCCAGCTGGTTCCCCTTCCGCTTCAGCTGTCCCAGGGAGCTTGTGATTATTACGTTTCACAGGAAATAAAAAGGGAATGTGAAATCTATCAGACAGGCAGGCAATCAGACATCAGACGACTCATTGTCTTTTCGACTGCAGCGGAGTGGAGCGAAGTGTAGAAATCTCACACCCCTATGGTTCCGGCCGCATTGTGGCAGGAGATCTCTCGACTCAGAGCCACAATAAAGCTGAAGACATTTGTCCCTATAACGGCATGCTGCTCCGCTCGAGATGACAGGTGCGGCAGGCCGCATTATTGTCATTTCGGCTGCAGCCGGGAAATTTCTCTGCCCTATGCTGTGTGGCTGCGGTGCCCTTCCTGCCTTCCTGCTTACCGGCATTTAGCGGCATTGGGCTCATAATCGCCACGTAATGAGATTCTTCACTGTGTCCGGAATGAGGAGCCCGGCAGGAAGGTTCCCCGGAGTTCTGAGGTCTGGCCGTCTGAATGTCTCTCTCCTTTGTCATTTTGAAACCATCTAAGGGTATAATAAATAAAAAAGGCGTTGAGGAAATGATTGCACATTACTTCAACGCTTTTTCTTATAAAGTTCAGCTCTTGGAGGAGGACAGGGTGGTGTCGATCTTATTTTCCGGCTTTTGGGAAATCTGCACGATTTCGCTCCGGATCTGCTCCATTTCATCATTATTGTCCTGGGTGAGGACGGTCAGGGTGACATCGGTCTTGTCGGCATTGGTGAGAGGGGTCTCAATGGTTTTGGATATGGTGTTGTAGGACAGGGCGATTTCCTTGCCTCCCTTGGCAGGGGTAATCACCAGACGCCCGCCGTCTACGGTGCCGGTGCCGGAAAGGGAGCCGTTCACTTCCCTGCTTCCCTGCTGTACCTTATGGTCTACGGTAATGGTTTTATCGTCGTTTCTTGTAAAAGTGACGGTTTCCAGATTTCGTATATGGTCGCCGGACCAGTTCACGCCGGCATCCTGCACGCCCCACCAGGTGCCCTGCCAGGGGCCGCCGCTGATGAAATGGACGTAGGCAAAGTAGCCGCCGCCTCCCAGAAGCAGGATGGCAATCACCATGGCTGCCAGGTATTTTTTCATTCTTCCACATCCTTCAGTTAAAAAAGAGTATATATCCTATTATATAAAAAATGGAGAATGAAAAAAAGGGAGATTTTTTATAAAATGTGGGAGCACCGGCGGCAAATAGTTCTTAAAAGGACTTCTAGAGGATTAAACGGTTTTAAGCCTTCGTGTAAGAAAATGACAGAAATGCTTATAAATGGCTTTAAATGGTGCTGAGAGCGATTTTATGGTATAATACATATAAGCAAAGTAAGTTCCCAAAGGACTGATAGGGCTGCCTGAAGTCCTTAGGGAAGCGTTGATTCATTCAGCGCTTCCCTTATTTTTATGCCTCATCAAAGGAGGAACTATGGATTCCATTGAATGGAAGGAAGGAAAAATCATCAATACCCCTCTGGAAGGGCAGATGAAAAATTCCTACATTGATTATGCCATGTCCGTCATCGTCACCCGTGCGCTGCCGGATGTGCGGGATGGTCTGAAACCGGTGCACCGCCGCATTCTCTATGCCATGAGTGAAGCCGGCATGCTTCCGAATAAGCCTTACAAGAAATCGGCCCGTATCGTGGGCGATGTACTTGGTAAATTTCATCCCCATGGCGATTCTGCGGTATATGAATCGGCCGTCCGCATGGCCCAGGATTTCTCTACCCGCTACCCCCTGGTAGACGGCCACGGCAACTTCGGCTCCGTGGATGGTGACTCTCCGGCGGCTATGCGTTATACGGAAATGCGTATGTCCAAAATCACTCTGGAAATGCTTCGGGATATTGACAAGAACACCGTGGACTTCATGCCCAACTACGACGGTTCCCTGCAGGAACCGGTGGTGCTTCCTTCCCGTATCCCCAACCTTCTGGTGAACGGCTCCTACGGCATTGCCGTAGGCATGGCTACGAATATTCCGCCCCACAACCTGTCGGAAGTGGTGGATGGCCTTTCCGCCATGATTGACGATCCCGATATTTCCATCGAAGGACTCATGAAATACATCAAAGGCCCTGATTTCCCGACTGCCGGCATTATCATGGGCCGGAAGGGTATCGAAGATGCCTACCGCACTGGCCGCGGTTCCATTACCGTCCGTGCCAAAACCGCCATCGAAGATATGCCGAAGGGCAAGCACCGTATCGTGGTGACTGAACTTCCTTACCAGGTGAACAAAGCCCGCCTCATCTCCTCCATTGCAGACCTGCAGCGGCAGAAGGTGCTTGACGGCATCACCATGCTTCGGGATGAATCGGACCGCACGGGCATGCGCATTGCCATTGAACTCCGTGCTGATGTAAGCCCGGAAATCATGCTGAACAACCTCTTCAAGCATACCCAGATGCAGATTAATTTCGGTGCCATCATGCTGGCCCTGGTGGACGGCCATCCCCGCATTCTGAACCTGAAGCAGATTCTCTACTACTACCTGAAGCATCAGGAAGAAGTGATTACCAGAAGAAGCCGCTTCGAACTGGATAAGGCCAAAGCCAAGGCCCATATCCTGGAAGGTCTGCTCATTGCACTGGACCATATTGATGAAGTCATCCGTACCATCCGCGAATCCAGAACTGACGAGATTGCAAAGAATGCATTAATGAGCAAGTTTGACCTGTCCGACAAGCAGTCCACCGCTATTCTGGATATGCGCCTGCGCCGCCTCACCGGACTGGAAAGAGACAAACTGGAAGCTGACTACAAGGACGTGAAAGAGACCATCGCTTACCTGGAAGACCTCCTCTCCAGCAGGGACAAAATCATGAATGTGGTGAAGGAAGAACTGCAGGATGAAAAGAAGAACTTCGGCGATGACCGGCGCACGGAAATCACCGACGCCCAGGAAGAGTTTACCATTACCGACCTGGTGCCCGACGAACCCATGACCATTACCCTGACCAAGCAGAACTACATCAAACGCATGGACTCCGCCGACATCCGGGTACAGAGAAAGGGCGGCCGCGGCGTATCCGGCATGAAGATGAAGGACGAGGACTATGTATGGAAGATACTGAACACCTCCACCCATAACCGCATCCTCTTCTTCACCAACTACGGCAAAGTGTACATGAAGACCGCCATCGACCTGCCCAAGTCCGGCCGCACCGCCAGAGGCAGCGCCCTCATTAACTACATCCCCAGCCTCTCCAAGGGCGAAAGGGTGACGGAGCTTCTGGACATCGATGCCGCCGGCGAAGATACGAAGTACCTCCTCATGGTCACCAAGAAGGGCTATGTGAAGAAGACGGAAATCGCAGAATACCGGAACATCAATAAGAACGGCCTCATCGCCATCCGCCTGAACGACGGCGACGAACTGGTCACCGTGCTCCGGGTGAAGGGAGACGAAGACGTCATCCTGGGCACCCGCTTCGGCATGGCTATCCGCTTCTCCATCAACGACGGCGAAGTAAGATCCATGGGCCGCGCCGCAGCCGGCGTCCACGGCATCCGCCTCTCCGAAGTGAACGGCGAAGAAGATGAAGTGGTAGGCGCAGTCATTGCGGCAGACAAGGACATTTTCACCATTTCCGCCGACGGCAATGCCAAGAGAAACAAAGCCGATGCCTACCGCATCCAGGGAAGAAACGGCATGGGCGTCCGCAACTTCAAGAAAGGCTTCGAAGTGGTAGCCCTGGTGGCAGCCGACGACAACGATGAACTGGTAGGAGTTTCCGAACAGGGCATCACCATCAAGACCAAGGCCAGCCAGATTACAAGCAAAAAAGCCAAAGCAGGCCAGGGCGTCATCCTCCAGCGGCTGGAAGATGGCGACCGCATCGCATCCATCGACGTTCTTTCCGGCGATACGGAAAACGAAGAGGAAGAATAAATAGAAATCCTTTGATGAAATAAAGAGACAGTGAAGAAATGACGATATTTCTTTACTGTCTCTTTTGCGCTGCCTGAGATTTAAGAGTAAACATTCCAAAATGACAGTGGAGGGGGAAAAAGACAGTTAGACATGGAAACGGACAGACGACAGCCGCTGCGGAGCCTTCCTGCGGGGATGGTCATTCTGAACGCAGTGAAGAATCTCGGTGCCTGATGTTAGTGGGAATTATGTCGTTAAATACCGATGAACAGGAAGGCGGAAGAGGCATAACAGCCACGTGCCATAGAGCAGTGAGATTTCTCCACTTCACTTCGCTGCGGTCGAAATGACATGGGAGCGGCTCACCGTAACTGTCATTTCGAGCGGAGCTGCATGTCAGTATGGAGACAAATATTTTCAGCTCTATTGAGGCTCTGAGCCGAGAAATCTCCTGCCGCAATGGAACCACGCAGCATAGAGCAGTAATATTTCTCCACTTCACTTCCGATCGTCGAAATGACATGGGAGCGTCTGAAGTCTGATTGTCTGACCATCTGACAGCGTTTCAAAGAGGCCTTCATACCCCTTTTCCGCTGTTTCCTTCTTTATTCTCACTATATCGCCATATTTCTATATTTCATGTAAAATACAATATATTGTATGCCTTTATGGAATTTGACTCAATACATAGTATGTGATACCATGGGTTTATCAAAATTACGGAAACGAGGGATTCTTATGAACCACTGGTACGACAATACAATCAGTCAGGGCATTCTGAAAGAAAAATATTATCATAAAGGAGAAAAGACTCCTCAGGAATTTATGGACCGGGTGAGCTCCATCTTTGACCCGGAGCTGAAAAAGAGGGTCAGAGGCTATTTGGAAGATACCTCCTTCTGCCCCGCAGGCCGCACTCTTTATGCAGCAGGGGCCAAGGGTAAATTCAATGTATCCATGTCCAACTGCTATATCCTGCCATCACCGGAGGATAATCTGGAATCCATCTTCCGGGCCAACTATGAAATCGCCCGCATTTTTTCCTATGGCGGCGGTATCGGCATCAATATTTCCAACCTCCGTCCCAAGGGGAGCGAAGTGAGGAACGTGGCCCGCACCTCTACCGGCGCCGTGTCTTTCCTGAAGATTTTCAATGTCACCGGTGAAGTCATCAGCCAGAACGGCCGCCGCGGCGCCATGATGGTGGGCCTGAACTGCAGCCATCCCGACATTTATGAATTTCTCCATATCAAACAGAACGAGGAAAAGCTGTCCTCCATGAACATCAGCATCCTTTTCACCGATGAATTCATGGAAGCTGTGCGGGACGACAAAGAATACACCCTTCACTTCACCGTGGAATCCACCGGCGAAAAAATCGAAAGAACCATTAAAGCCCGGGAATTCTTCAAAGAATTCTGCGAAACCCAGTGGGACTGGGGCGACCCTGGCGCCATCTTCATTGACCGGATGAACAGGAACCACCTCCTGGCAGGCTATGACGAATACAACATCGAAATCACCAACCCCTGCGGCGAATTCGGCGGCAACGCCTACAACGCCTGCAACCTGGGCAGCGTGAACCTGTACACCATGATTGACGACAAGTTCAGCGCCCACCCCGTGTTCAATGAAGAACGGTTCAAAAAGACTGTTTACGACGGCATTACCGCCCTGGATGAAATCGTAGAC
The DNA here is from genome assembly GCA_002320515.1 of Dialister sp. UBA1703. GTDB lineage: Bacteria > Bacillota > Negativicutes > Veillonellales > Dialisteraceae > Dialister. Next base: position 25,369 of record DCJJ01000147.1, read on the forward strand.
TATGGCTATGATGCACAGCCCCTGGACGCCAACCGGACTTGCATCGACGACTGGCGCTCCCTGGGCCTTGGCCTCTTCGGCGTGGCGGACGCCCTCATTGCCATGAAACTCACCTACGGTACCAAAGAAGCCAATGACTTCATGGGCCGTGTCATGAAAACCATGCTCCTCACCGCTCTCCGCTCTTCCTGCGACAGGGCAAAGGAAAAAGGCACTTTCGGTCACTACCGCTGGGAAGCCACAAAGAAATCGCCTGTCATGGACATGGTGAAAGACCTGGATCCGGAGCTCTACGAAGACATCCACCAGCATGGTCTCCGGAACGGCACCCTCCTGGCCATCGCTCCCACCGGCACCATCTCCCTCCTCATGGGCAGCTTCTCCGGCGGCTGCGAACCGCTCTACAAGATTTCCTACGAACGCACTACCCACAAAATGGAAGATGTGCATGGCCATTTCAGGGTCTATGCCCACAGCATTAAAGACCTTCTGGAATACCATCACCTGCCCCTCACCATTTCCGACGAAGAAATCGTGGCCCGCTTCCCCTGGGTCATTGAAAGCCACGACGTGCCCTTCATGAACCGCGTCCGCATGCAGGCAGTCATGCAGAAATACGTGGACAACTCCATCTCCAGCACGGTGAACCTGAAAAACAGTGCCACTGTAAATGACATCTACCGTATCTACCTTTCCGCCTGGGGAAGCGGCTGCAAAGGCATCACCGTCTTCCGCGACGGCTGCCGCCGGGGCAACATCCTGGGCGTAGGAGAAGAAGATAAAAAGGAAATGGAAAAAGAAAGAAAAACGGAAGGCAGAAAAGAGGACAGTCAGGAAGAAACGAACATAATAACAATGAAACCTGTAGATAACACCCCCGAATGCCCCAAATGTCACTCCCACCACATCCACGTAGAAGGCCACTGCAGCACCTGCGAAGAATGCGGCTGGTCCGCCTGCGGACTGTGATAGAAAACGCACAATTCTGCAGCACATACAAGTCCTCCTTGAGGTGGCAGAGGAACTGAAGTGACACACTTCCCGGGCTTTGCATACATCGTCATTTCGAGCGCAGCGCAGCGGAGTCGAGAAATCTCACTTTTCTGTGGTATGAGACAAAAAATGGGGCTGTGAAAAAAATGATTTAAATTTTTTCACAGTCCCTTTTGTATACATAAATTTTCACGAAAATTGGCCAAATGACAGTCTGCTTTCTGCCTCTACGTCATTTCGAGCGAGGCTGCATGTAGTTATGGATGATAATGCCTTTTGTTCTATTGAGGCT
>DCJJ01000101.1:0-4257 GCA_002320515.1 Dialister sp. UBA1703
CCCTCTGAACCCTCTGAACCCTCACGCCGCAGGCGTGTCCATGCGGCGTCAGCCGCCACCACAACCCTCAGCGCCATAGGCGCTGAGGCCTCCTGAGCGTCAGCGAACACAACCTTTTGCCCGAAGGGCAAAGCCCCTTCGCCCGCGGAGCGGGCGTTAACTTTCCCCATTGAACCCTCTGAACCCTGCGGCTCTGCCGCCATTAAAAAAGGAGAACCATTATGGAATACATTATCGACGACAACTATGTACCCTTGAACAGCAGCCTCAGCAGCATCGAATATCTTATGGAAAAAATTCTGATAGATGTCCAGTATGTGAAAAGTTTGGCAGAAGGCATAGACGATGACGATGATAACTATGATGACGACGATTATGATGATTATGACGATGACGATCGTGCCGGTTTACAGGTCATCAAACTGGAAGGCCAGCTCCAGATATACCGGCAGGAGCTCGAATTCCTTCGGCAGAACCTCTCATTGGTGGCGGGCACACTGGATCATTTGAAAAACGATGCCGAAGAGGCAAGGGATGCGGTGCATAAGCTTCGGCATGACATCGACTGGTATGGGGAAACCAGGTAACTGCCCCAAGGCGCCTTAAACGGCTATTCGCTATCCGCTTCCCGCTGACCGATGTGGGGTTGGACTGTATTCCCGAAAGCAAGGAGATTTTCAGACGGTCAGACATCAGACATCAGATGTTCCACCGGTCATTCCGGACGGAATTCCCGAAAGCAAAAGAGTTCCGCCCGCAGGGCGGGCCGGCTCAGAGAGAAGAGAAAAGGTTCTTAAGATTGACGGGGCTTTCGCCCGCGAAGCGGGTGTCAATCTTAAGAACCTTTTTCTACACCCCTTCTACACAACCTGCCGCTGACAGGCGGCTCCAACCTGCGGCGCCAGCCGCCACCACAACCCTCGGGCCTAAGGCCCGTCAAACCTAAGAACCCTTGGGCCCCAGGCCCATCAAACTTAAGAACCTTCCTCTTTGAACCCTCACGCCCCGGGCGTGTCAAAAGATTCCTCTTTTCAAAAGAGCATGGCCTGCATTATAATTAAGAATGGAAAATCAGCGTTTCACAGGAAGGAGGGGTATCATGGGTTTGCCCATCAGGGATATACTGATACTGGATTATTTCGACGGAAAGCCGCTGCACCACCGCATACCGCCCTACAAACTGAATATCTACGGCCCCGATGCCAATACCCGGATAGACTCCCTCGTGGAAGAGGGCTGGATACGATCCAGCCGGCCCCAGGAGACAGTGAACATGCTGCCGGACAAGGTGCTTTCCGATTTCCTGAAACGCTACGACCTGTCGGGGGAAGGCACCCACGCCGAGCTTACGGGACGGGTGATTGCCAAGATTCCGGAGAAAGACTACGCCCATGGCGTGCCGAGGGTGTATGTGCTCACGAAGGAAGGAAAGGCGGAAATCGGACACCACATGGCCTACGTGCTGAACGTGCGGGAAAACTACGGCCTCACGGAAGGAGAAATCGGGGAGTCCCAGACCGCCCTCACCCAGCGGGGAGAACCCTTTACCGCCAGGGACATCCTCTACCGCGCCTTCCAGCAGAAAATCGCCATTTACACCATGGCCGGCGAGTGGTCGAAACTGCGGAATATGTACTACACCGTAGCCAATTTCTACCTGCGGATCAAGGACAAGAGCCGCGCCCTGCCCTGCCTGTACCTGGTGTTCTTCATGGATATGTCGGGCATGGGAAATAAGAATAACCTGGTGCCCTATGAGAACCTGTTTCCCACCCAGAAGGGCATGATTCTTCTCATGGATGAAATACGGAAGGAACTGCACCTTACCATGGATGACGTGAAGACCTCCTTCCTCTCCTCCGTGGCCCGCATGGCCCCAAGACTGCCCTTCTCCTACTTCTCCCCCCAGATGATGGCCTCCATGCTCCTGGAGCGGCTCAGGGGACGGGATTTCAACGGCACCCGCTACATTGCAGACCGCAACGTGCCGGATCCCTCCTCCAAATCCTACCACTACGTGCCCTACGGAAGAAGCGAAGCAAGGGGCCCCGTGCACAGGACGCCGGTGGTGAAGCCGAGAATCATGGCGCCTCCCGTGCTCCGCATGCCTACCTTCACCGCACCGCCGCCCTTCCGCCCCAGCGAAAGCGCATCCCCCCTTCCCCGGGTGCCCAAGCCGGAACCGGAAAAACCGGTGATGCCTAAGCCGATTAAGAAAGAGAAGAAAGGGATTCTGGGAAGACTTAAGGATCTCTTCTGAAATAGGGGGCTGGCCGCTGTCGGCTATCGGCTGGTTATGAGCGGATGGACTGTATTCCCGAAAGTAAAAGGGGACTTTTAGCAACGTTAAGCTATGTGTAACTTAAGTAGTAGAAGGGAAAGAGTAGAGAGGCCATATTCTGCCCCCTGAATAGGGGTGGCAAGGGAACTGGAGTCACTCCAGTGACACGCTTCCCTTTGGGTAAGTCCGGCGAAGCCGGATAGGGGGTGGCCACGATAGTGGCCGATTCCCGCGGACAAGTCCCGTAACGCTGACTTTATAATCATTGCCGCCGATAGGCGCAATCCACAATCCTCTGAATCCTGACGCCGCAGGCGTGTCCATGGGCAATCCACAACCCTCAGCGCCATAGGCGCTGAGGCCCCTTGAGCGCCAGCGATGCACAGCGAACACATTTTATAGGAGCGATAGCGACGCATAAAATGTAGTGAGTCGTTTCCCCTCTGGGGACACAACCTTTTGCCCGAAGGGCAAAGCCCCTTCGCCCGCGGAGCGGGCGTTAAACCTAAGAACCTTTTTCCTCCACCCTTCTACGCAGCCTGCGGCGCCGGATGCGCCCTTTGCCCCACAATTTCCTTGACAGGGGGGAAAGGGCCGATTATAATATCGGATAAATATACAAAAGCGAGGAACAGGATTGAGCTTGGCCGGAAATGACAGAGAGCCGGGAGGATGGAAACCGGTATGGAAGGAAAGCGTGTCCCCTGGGAGCTTCGGGCTGAAAGCCAGTAAGCCTGCCGTCTGTCCGCGTTAAGGATGTGAAGTATAATGCAGGGTGGTACCGCGCGATTGCGCCCTTGTCCGTGGGACAGGGCTTTTTTTATTTCATCCTTCCCTATGCTTCAAGGTATAAGTGAGAGTGGTACCGCGCCGATGCGCCTCTTTTCTGCAGTATGCGGAAAAGAGGCTTTTTTGTCAGAGGAAATCAAACCGCTGGCCACATTTCTTTTTCATCCTATATTTCAACTTTCAGGAGGATATTATGAAAACAGCAACTGAAAAACGTATCGAATTCCGCAATGCCTTAAAGTCCGGAAAGATTCTGGTCACCCCGGGTGTAGGGGATGCGCTGACGGCGAAAATCGCAGAGAAGGCAGGCATCCGCTGCGTCATCATGGGCGGCTACTCCGTGTCCGCATCTCTTCTGGGACAGCCGGACGTGGGCCTTCTCTCCTGCAGTGAAATGGTGAACCAGCTTACCGGCATCTGCAACGCAGTGGACATTCCGGCCATGGCGGACGGCGATACGGGCTACGGCAATGCGCTGAATACCATCCGCACGGAGCGCATGTTTGAACAGGCCGGCGCTGCCTGCATTTTCTTCGAAGACCAGGCATGGCCGAAACGCTGCGGCCACATGGACGGCAAGCAGGTCATCTCCGCTGAAGAACATGCCCAGAAAATCCGCGCCGCCGTGGATGCCCGCCTGGATAAGGAAACAGTGATTATGTCCCGCACCGACAGCCGCGCCGTTTACGGCATTGACGACGCCATCGAAAGAAGCAAACGCTATGCCGACGCCGGTGCTGAAATCTGCTTCGCCGATGGTATCGGAAGCCGGGAAGAACTGGAAAAATTCGCCCGAGGCATGGAAGGAAGCGGCGCCTACATCGTAGCCAACATGATCGAAGGCGGCAAGACACCGCTTATCTCTGCCAAAGAACTGGAAGAAATGGGATTCTCCATCGTATTCTGGGCATGCAGCGCCGTATACACCATTTCCAAAGCCCTCTATGACCTCTTCACCGGACTGGAAAAGAACGGTACCACGGAAGCCACCGCAGACAAAATGATCGAATTCGGCCAGTTCAACCACATCATCGGCCTGGACACCTATAAGCAGCTGGAAAGAAAGTACAAAGTAGACAGGGATGACTGAGAGATAGTGGGCTAGCTAGTGTGCTAGTGTTCTAGTGGGCTGGTGTTCTAGTGGGCTAGGGAAGCACTGATTAAATCATAGAGTCTGCTTTTATAAG
>DCJJ01000101.1:4268-5468 GCA_002320515.1 Dialister sp. UBA1703
TCATGGGACTCCTTAAATAGCTAGTGAGACAGTGGGGCGGCTGTCGGCTTACCGCAGTCCGCTGGACTGTATTCCCGAAAGCATGGAGACCTTCAGACGATAGACGTCAGACGGTCAGACAGCAGACGTACGGTATTCCCGAAAGCAAGAAGGTTCAGGCGCCTGCAGGGCGGACCTTTTCCTCCACCCTTCTACTCAACCTGCTGCCGAAAGGCGGTCCCAACCTGCGGCGTCAGCCGCGCCCCTGTTCGCCCAAAGGGCGAACCTTCTTCCCTCTCTGAACAAGGGGCCGCTTTGCGGCCCCTTGTTGCTGAAATGGGCAAAAACAAGTACAATAGACAAAGAGACTCACATCACTTAAGGAGGCGCACCCATGATTACACCAATGGATATTCATAACAAAACCTTTTCCAAAGGGCTTCGTGGCTACAGCGAAGAAGAGGTCAATGATTTTCTCCGGCAGATCGTAGCGGACTACGAGCAGATTTACCGGGAACATCGGGAAATGGAAGAGCAGATGGACCAGATGAAAAACAAGCTGGCCAACTATGAAAAAATTTCCGAAACCATGACCAATACCCTGCAGCTGGCAAAGGATACGGCGGAGAACGTGAAGAAAAACGCCAAGCGGAATGCGGAAATCCTCATCGCCAATGCCCATGCGGAAGGAAACCGGCAGATCCGGGAAGCGGAAGAATCCCGCCGCCGTCTGGTGGAAAACATGATTCGCACCGAAGGAAATATGAAGACCTATGTGGGTAAAATCAGAAAGGACCTGCAGCTGGCCCTGGCAGCCATCGACGCCCTGGACCGCATGGAAGCGCCCAAAGTAGCAGGCTTCCCGCCGGTGGAGGAAAAGAAAGAAGAACCGGCGGCCGAAGAAACGCCGGCGGCCGAAGAAACGCCAAAGCCTGAAGAAACGGAAACGGCAGAAACAGTGGAAACTGCGGAAACCGCAGAAGTTCCTGAAACAGAGGAAAAGGCGGAAGCAGAAGAAGCTCCGGCAGAGGAAACAGAAGAAAAGAAAGAATAAGAGCAATGAAAAAAGGGGCTGTGAAAAAATGATTTACATTTTTTCACAGCCCCTTTTGTATACATAAATTTTCACGGAAATTGGCCAAATGACAGTCTGCTTCCTGCCTCTACGTCGTTTCGAGAGATGCTGCATGTAGTTATGGATGATAATGCTTTTTGTTCTAT
>DCJJ01000144.1 GCA_002320515.1 Dialister sp. UBA1703
CGGCTACGGTCGAAATGACGAGAGGGGTGCAAGGCGTCGTTTCAGCTATTTGAAGCGTAGGATGTCTCCACTCCGCTCCCACCATCGAAATGACGAGAGAGGCGTCCGCCGCCACCGTCATCTCGAGCGAAGGAACGTGCCGGTATGGGGGGGTAGATGGAAACCGCTTCGATGATACTCTGAGTCGAGAGATCTCCTGCCTCATTGGTGGATGGAGATTTCTTGACTTCCCTCAAAATGATACAGGGGCTGGCAGATGACCATCAGAAAGAAGTCATCGAAAAGAAGGAGCTGTGAAGAAAGGTAAATCATTTCTTCACAGCTCCTTCTTCTTATGCTTCATGGCCGGATAACCGGCGGAGCAGGAGTGTCTTCATTTCATCCACATCCTCCGTTTCCGTGCAGTCCACCCGGGCGGTGCGGAGGAAGAGGGTGCAGGGACAGCCGTCCACACTGTGGATGGCCTTGATTGTTCCGGACAGGGCGTCCAGTTCTTTTTCTATCATTCCCTCTTCTTCCCTGTTCTGCAGGATAATGAAACGGTTGACTCCCATGCGGCCTCTGACGGCCCTGGTGCCGAAGCAGTTCCGGATTTCTTCGGCAATCCGGCGGACCAGTTTCTTTCGGCTGCCCATGCCGTAGGATTTCCCGAAATCTTCGATGGCGGTAATATCAAGAAGGATGCATTCGTACATCATGCCGGCCGTCTGGAAAGCGTCAGCATAGTGTTCCGCTTCGATCACTATGCCCCGGTAGCTCAGAACGCCGCTTTCCTCATCGGTTAAGCGGTAAACGCTGTCCCGTTCCTTTATTTCCGCTTCATTGTCCAGGTCCACGAACCAGCCCAGAAGGCCTATGATTTCATTTCCATCATACACAGGTACCTTGGTGGCCCGGATGGCGTGGAGCGTCCCTTTGGCGATGCACTTACCCCGGGCATTATAGGAAATCTGTCCTTTCTGCAGCACTTTTTCCTCTTCTGCCTTGTAGGTGCTGTCTCCCAGATGCCAGCCCATGTCTTCATCTGTTTTTCCCAGAATGGCCGTTTCATCGGAAAAGCCGTAATACCGAAGGAAGGCGTCGCTGGCGCCGAGGAATCTCCGATTCCGGTCCTTCCAGAAAAATTTGAATTCCGACTTTCTCTGAAGAGCATGGACGAAGTTCCACGCTTTTTCCTCTTTCGTTTCCTTCTCCCGCACGCCCGGCAGGGAAGATACATAGAGGCGGAGGAACTCGGCTCTTTCCTTTGGCACCAGCGGTGTCAGGGCCGTTTCTTTCGCCCCCAGAAGGATATGGTTTTCTTCCGCCTGCCCCATGACCATGGCTATCACTTCTTTCCAGCGGTACTGGCCATGGCTGTCTTTGATGCGGAAATGGGCAGACGACAGGCGATGGATGGAATCGGCCGCCACTTTCTGGATATTGTCCGGCTGGATAAACTGCATGAACTGCTTCCTATCATCAGGATGCATATAACTCTCCGACATCTGGAGCCACTGGGCCCTGGTGAGAACGGAGCCCGGCTTCATGCCGGGGATGGTGGAAAGGATGACATCCACCGTATTCTTGTCGCCCTGGTAATAATAAAGGGCGTCGAAAATGCGCATCATATTCCTGTACAGGGTATCTAAGGTCTTTATGGGGCCGTTTTCATCCTTCACGGACATATTGATGATCGATACGGTACCTCCGGAGAGAGTATCATTACCTGCCAGTATATGAATGGAATTCCTCAGCATGAAGCCGTTCCGCATGGCCACCACCGACTGTTCCTGGCCGCTGGCCCGGCTGCCTTCGATGAGGGCCTGCATCCATGGATAGAGGGGATTGCTGTGGAGCACTTCGTTTCCTTTAAGATAAATATTGCCGCCCCCATATACCGCATCACCCACCTGCTTCAGCGCATCATTTTTCAAAAGAAGCACGAACCGGTCCTTCCGATTGAGGAAGAGTCCCACAGGCTTATCGGTCAGCACATTCACCAGACCGATGCGGTCCATGACTACCTTTTCCAGCGGTCCTTCTGCTGCATAGCTGCCTTCGCCCAGCTTTTCCTCAAACTCCTCGATGCTCATAGGTTTCCCATAGAAATAGCCCTGAATGGCCTCGCAGCCCGACTCCCTCAGAAAATCCACCTGTTCCTTCGTTTCCGCCCCTTCTGCCAGGGTATGGATGGACAGGTTCTTTGCCATGAGGATAATGGACCGGATGATCTTACGGCTTTCTTCGTTGAAATTTCGCAGAAAGGCCATGTCGATTTTTAATAAATCAAAAGGAAATTCCTTGAGCACATTAAGAGTAGAGTAGCCGCTGCCGAAATCATCCAGCCAGAGCTGGTAGCCTGCCTTCTTAAAGCGGAAAAGTTCCTTCTTCAAGACACCGGTGTCCCGAGTCATCGCTGATTCCGTCACTTCAATATGGAAAAACTGGCGGGGCACCTGGTACCGGTATATGATTTCTTCCATGAAATCAAAGGGTTTCAGTGTATCGAAATCCACCCGTAACAGGTTCACCGATACGGGAATAATAGGATATCCCGCTTTCTTCAGACGATGGTAAATCCGGGCGGTGGATTCAATGACATAGCAGTCCAAAAGGTGGATAATCTTCATCTTCTCCAGCACCGGAATGAATACACTGGGCAGAATCATGCCCTTCTCCGGATCCGTCCAACGGGCCAGGGCTTCAAAGCTGCAGAGCTTCCCTGTGAGGGCGCGGATAACGGGCTGGTAAAAAACCTGGATGTGCCCTTCCCGAAGAGCCCTTTTGAAATTTTTCATAACAAAGGCAGTATTAATCAATTTCTGTCCCAGGGCCGGGGTATACAGCACCCAGTTCCGGCTGCCGTCATTTTTGATGGACTCCGCCGCCTTCCGGGCCAGGTCAAAGGGTTCCCACCAGGTCATGCGTTTCAGGGCGGCAACGGAAATATACCCTTCGCCGAAACGCACAGCCCCTGCCTTGCAGCGGACAGAGTCATCCTCCATGATGTCATTGATTTCCTCCACCGCCGCATCCAGTTTCTCAAGAGCATGCTCCGGACCGGCGAGGATGATAAAATCATCGGACGCCACATGGGCTACGGGATCCGCAGGGAAATGGCGGCGCAGGATCTGGCCCATCCGCTTCAGCACCGCATTGCCCACGCCTACCCCATAATTGGCATTGATGAAGGAAAAGCGAACCAGGTTGATGAAAATAACAATCCTTTTTCCATACACGCCCTGAGCCATATCTTCCTGCTTCAGCCGGAAAGCCTCCCGGCGAAAGTCATATTTCCCAATGAGCCCGGTATCCATCTCCTGCTCCAGCGCCCTGTGACGGACCTCGCTTCGCACAAGCCCCAGCACCCATACCGGGCCAAACTCATCATCCTCCGCCCTTCCCAGAACTCCTTCCACATCCAGGGTACGCCCCCTCAGGGAAATGGACGAAAAGTTGTAGAAATTGTATCTTCCCTTCTCGTTGTGGCTGGAAAAAATCTCCTCCAGGGAACGATACTCCTCTTCCGCTATGAGCCCGCGGAAACGGCTGCCGGAAAGATTCATGAACTCCTTCTCTCCGGGGCACTCAAAAATGCGGAGAACCTCTTCGTTCACCGCCAGTATCTTTTCCTCTTCGTCCCTGGAAATCAGAAGCACCCCGCCGGGAAAATCATTCATCCATTTTTTGCAATTTCTTCTATTCTCCATACTCCCCACCTGCATCAGCTTGGTAAAACTCGTCTTATGCAGACCACGCGCTCCTCAAAAATAGATTATGGTTTACATACATTTTACACTTTTTCCACTGCAAAATCTACAGGGATTGTTTTATAACAAAGGGAGATAAACGCGCCCTTTGGGCGCGAAGGGGCACGGCTGCCGCTGTGGGTTGTGGAAAAGGTTCTTAAGTTTGACGCCCGCTTTGCGGTCGAAGGTTCTTAGGTTTGACAGCGTCCTTTGGACGCTGAGGGTTGTGGTGGCGGCTACGCCGCAGTATAAAAAGGGGCGCGGCTTCGCCGCAGGTTGTGGCCTGCTGGCGCAGACAGGTTGTGTAAAAGGGTTGTGAAAAAGGTTCTTAGGTTTGACGGCGCCTGCGGCGCCGAGGGTGGTGGTATCGCCCTGCGGGCAATCATTTATAATGCCGCCTTCGGCAGCAGCGAAGGATCGCCTTCCCGCCTCCCAATAGAAAAAGGGCTTTGCCGGAAAGTCCTTTTTCTGGGAAATCCAATTTCACAAACCGGGAATCATTCCTTGGAAAGGTGTTCGAAGTCGTACATGCTGTCCAGCATGGGGTTGTAGGCGAAGCCCTTGATGTTGGCTCTCATGGGGGGTGAGCACCTTGGTCTGGAAGAGGAAGAGGTAGGGGGCGTCGTCGAAGGCCATGTGCTGTACCTTCTTGTAGATTTCCGTTCTGCCGTCCTTGTCGGTCATCACTTCTGCTTCACGGAGAAGGGCATCCACTTCGTCGTTCTTATAGAAGGAGCGGTTACCCGGCAGGCCCCAGTAGGAAGAGTCAAGCCAGTAGGAAAGGAAGAACTGGGGATCGCTGTAGTCCGGGCTCCAGGTGCCCAGGGCCATCTGGAAATCGCCCTTGTCCGCTCTCTGACGGAAGGTGGCCCAGGCCACTTTTTCCAGATTTACCTTGATACCCAGCTGCTGGAGATTATTCTGGATAATAAGGGCTTCCGCCTCGTCGAAGGCGGCGTGGCCGGAGTAGAGGAGGTTGATTTCCGTCACGTTCTCTCCGGATTTTGCCAAGAGTTCCTTTGCCTTGTCCAAATTGTAGGAGTAGCCCTTGATGGATTCATCCTTGCCCCACATGCCTTCCGGCACGGCGCTGGTGAGCTGCTGGCCCCGGCCCTTCACGGCGCCGTCAATGATGGCGTTGTAGTCAATGGCATAGGAGAGGGCCTGACGGAAGACTTTGTTGCTGGTGGGAAGTTTCCGGTTGTTCAGGTACACAATGGAGCAGAGGAGGGACGGATCTTCGTAGATGTGGATGGCCTTGTTGTCCTTCAGCTGGTCGATCTGGTCCAGGGGGATGCCTTCGGCAATATCAATATCCCCCTTCTCCAGCTGCAGGCGCTGGGCGGAAGGATCCTTGGTGCTGTTGAAGAGAATGTGCTTAATGGCAGGCGCTTTGCCGGAGTAATTCTTCTGGGCATCCAGCTTGATGGACTGGCTTGGGGTATAGGAGGTGATTTCATAGGCACCGGAACCCATGGTGTGGGTAGCCAGGTAGGAGGAACCCATATCATTGTCCTTGGCCTGGTCCATGACCTTCGGATTCACAATGGAGGAGCCGTTCACCGCCAGGGTATAAAGGAAGGGAGCAAATGGCTTGTCCAGCCGGAAGATGACGGTCTTGTCATCGGGGGTTTCGATGGATTTCACTACTTTGAAATAATCGGAGGGGCCTTTCTTCATTTTCTGTACACGTTCAATGGAGAACTTCACCGCCTTGGCATCCACAGGAGAACCGTCGGCAAACTTGTGTCCCTCGTCCAGGGTAAAGGTCCAGGTAAGGCCGTCATCGCTGACAGCCCAGGACTTGGCCAGGGAAGGCTCCACTTCCGTAGTGGCCTTGCCATCCACCACCTTGTATTTCACAAGCCTTTCGTAAGCGGGATAGGTAATCTGCCAGCCCTTGTTATCCATGGTGACCGCCGGGTCCAGGGTTTCCGGATCCACCGCCATGCCTACCACGATGGTATCCTTCGGCACCGAACCGCCGGAAGCGCTTCCCGACTGTCCGCCGCCGCAGCCGGCAAAACCAAGAACTGTCAGTCCCAGCAGGGAACCGGTGAGTGCAGCTTTCAGAAGTTTTTTCATAATCTCTCCCCCTTACGAAAAAAGGCCGCAGTCATCGAAGATGAATGCAGCCTCTTTGCCATAAAGACGCAAAAGCCCTTCTTACCTTGCGGTAAAAAGGGCTTCGTTGTCTCTTTATCAATGTATATACAGTATAGCGAATATATATGAGATTGTAAATAGGGAAATTGGAAAGTCCCCCGGCGGCCCAAATCCAAATAATGCAGAAGGGCCGGTATCTCCCCGTCCGTTGATGCGTATAGACCCTATTCATGTTTGTTATAATAGAGACAGGAGGAAATTTGTGAAATCGGCAAAGGAGGAATAGCCATGAAAGTTTTACTGATTAACGGCAGTCCCCATAGGAAGGGCTGCGTATATACGGCGCTGGAGGAGACGGCCCGCACCCTGAATGAAGAGGGGATAGAAACGGAAATCCTGCAGATCGGCAGGGAACCTATAACCGGCTGCATCGCCTGCGGATACTGCAAATCCCACGACCGGTGCGTGCAGGATAAGGACTCCGTAAACAAAGTCCTTGCAAGGCTGGATGAATTCGACGGCCTCATCTTCGGCTCTCCTGTATACTACGGCGGCCCCAACGGCCAGACCACTGCATTCATGGATCGTCTCTTCTATGCTTCCAAAGGACGGCTGGCCGGAAAGGCAGCAGCCGCTGTCGTCAGCTGCCGGAGGGGTGGTGCCTCTGCCGCCTTTGACCGGATGAATAAATATTTCCTCATGAGTAACATGATCGTCCCTGGCTCCCAGTACTGGAACCAGATTCACGGCTTCACCAGGGAAGACGCGCTGAAGGACAGGGAAGGCCTGCAGACCATGCGTACCCTGGCCCGCAATATGGCCTGGGTGATGAAATGCATGAAGGCCGGTGAAAAGGAAGAGATTTCCAAGCCCGCATATGAGGAATGGACACCCACCCACTTTATTCAGGACAAATATTGAAATAAAACCCCCGGGGCTCCCGGGGATTTTTATTTGGCAAGGGACGTATATCAAACGCCCGCCCTTCTATCTTCTACCATCTATCTTTTATCGTCTCCCCTCTACCTCAGCACATCCTCCAGATACCTTTCGCCGTTCCACCAGAAAATCTTCTCGATTTCCTCTTCCTTAAAGCCGCCCTTTTTCAAGGCCTCCGCCAGGCGGCCCATTTCAGAAGCGTCCTTCAGCTCCAGTTTCGGCTCAATGCCGTCGAAATCGCTGCCCAGAGCCAGCACGTCAATGCCGCCCACGTCCCGGATGTGGCGGGCATGGCGGACGATACTATCCAGGGTGGTTACGTCTTCGGCGCCGGTAAAATGGTTGGCAAAGTTCAGGCCGATAAGGCCGCCCTTTTCACCGAAGAGACGGATAAGGTCATCGGGGAGGTTCCTTCTGTGGCCGGTGACGGCGCGGGCGTCGGAGTGGGACGCCATAGGCGCCACATGGCAGGTCATAAGGATTTCCCTGGTGCCCTCATCGTTCAGATGACTGGTGTCCACAATCATATGGAGATTTTCCATGGCTTCCACCATTTCACGGCCCTTTTTCGTAATGCCTCCTTCCATGCCATTGGGAAACCCGATTTCATTGGGATAGTTCCAGGTAAGAGTCATAAGCCGCACGCCGTCTTTGTACATACGCTCCAGCTTTTCCACGCTACCCCCTGCCGCTTCTCCGCCTTCCACCGAAAGCAGGGCCCCTATCTTTCCCTCTTCCTCCGCTTCCCGCAGATCCTCCCGGCAGCGGATGGGGCAGATGAGACGGTGCCAGGCTTCCATTTCCCTGCGGAAGGTGCCCAGCAGATTCTCATACCGTTTCCACACATCCGGCGTTTCCTTCTTGTCCACCCAGAGGGCAAAATCCTGGATGAAGCAGCCCCCTTTTTTCAATTTCTCCAGATCCACATAAAGGGAATTCTTCAGAAGGCTCCCCTTCTCGGGATGATCATGGAGCTCCGTTATGGTATCGCAGTGGAAATCAATGTATTTCATAGTACCGCCCCCATCAAATCAAAAAGGCGCCGGTTCCTCCAACCGCCGCCCTGCAGATATGTACTTGTCTTCCTGTATCATACCATTGGCAGGGACCATGTACAAGCCCCTTTGCATTCGCTCCCGCCTTCTTTATAATGAGGATAGATATTTCATGAAAGGAGATTACCATGAAACTGTCAGATCTGCCGCTTACCGAATACAGCAGGGAAGAAGGGCTCATTGCACCAGACTTCGAAGGCCTTCCCCTCCGCCTTCCCCGCCGCTGCCTCATGGCCTTTCTGGGTGAAAAGAGGATTGCCGCCTTTGCGGAAAGCAGGAAAGGCAAAGTCATTGGCTCCTTCCTCTCCCTCACCAAGCCCTTCCCCCTCTATGAAATCCCCGGGAAAGAGCCCCTTCTTCTGGTGCAGGCCCCGGCCGGCGCCCCCTCCGCCGTCCTCATCGAAGAAAGGCTCTTTGCCTATGGCGCAGAAAAAGTGCTCGCTATCGGCTGCTGCGGCTCCCTCACAGACATTCCGGAAAACTGCTTCTTCCCCATTGAGAAGGCCCTTCGGGACGAAGGCACCTCCTTCCACTACCTGCCTCCCTCCCGGCTCATCGAAATGGACAAGGCGCCCCTTCTCCATCTGAAGGACTATTTCAAAAAGAAAGGCCTCCCCTTCCGTCCCGCTGCCACCTGGACCAGCGACGGCTTCTTCAGGGAAACGGAAGAAAAAATCCGGCGCCGCCGGGAAGAAGGCTGCACCCTGGTGGATATGGAAGCCAGCGCCCTGGCCGCCTGCGCCCGCTTCCGGAAAAAGGAATTTGCGGAAATCATGTTCACCGCCGACACCCTGGCATCCCTTGCCCACGACCAGCGCCGCTGGGGCCGCGAAAGCCGAAACGCCGCCCTTATCATGGGTATGGAAGCGCTGGAAGAAATATAAGGGGCCGCTTCACAGCCCCGGGTTCAGAGGGTCCCCCCTATTTTATTATCTCCCCGCCGGTTCAGCGGTTCCCCCCTCCCTTATTGTCCCCCCCGCTTCAGCGGGGGGGAGGTGGTGCCGCAGGCACCAAAGGGGGTGGGCCCGCAGAGCCTGGGAAGAGAGGGCCGGTTCAAGGGATTCAAAGGGTTCAAAGGGAAAGGTGGACGGCTCCTGCGGAGCCGAGGGTTCTTAAGGTTCTTTGACGGGCCCCTTGGGCCCGAGGGTTGTGGATTGCCCTTCCCTCCTTCATGGTCATACTGAGCGAAGCGAAGAATCCTGGTGCGTGGCACCGGGGAAACCATAGCCGGTAAATCCCAGCCGGCAGGAAGGGCCGGCTTATTCATAAAGGCAAAATAAGAGGGGCTGTGAAACCATGGATTTCACAGCTCTCTCCCTATTTCCCCAATTCCTTCAGCAGATCCTCCACATGGGAAGAGGCCTTGACTTTTCTGTATTCTTTGACCAGATTTCCTTCCTCATCGATGATAAAGGTGGAACGTTCGATGCCCATGTATTTCCGGCCATACATGCTCTTTTCCTTCAGCACGCCGTAAAGGTTCACCACTTTTTCTTCTCCGTCGGAAAGGAGAGGGAAATTCAGCTCATTTTTATCCCGGAAATTGCAGTGCTTCTTCACGGAGTCCCGGCTCACGCCGATGACAGCATAGCCCAGGGCTTTGAAATCCGCCAGGTGGTCACGGAAAGCCTTGGCTTCCAGGGTGCAGCCTGACGTATTATCCTTGGGATAAAAATAAAGAATCACTTTCTGTCCTTCATAATCATGAAGGGAAATATCCTTCCCGCCATCAGAGGGCAGGGTAAAATCCGGCGCCTTTTTACCAATTTCAAGTATCATGGAAATGCCTCCTTGCAATTCGATTTCTATCAATATAGTATCACAAGAGAGAGAGAAAAGGAAGGAGGGCCGTCTCTATGAACCGCATTGTCTTTACGCTCAATAGGAAACCCTTTGGCAAATAGTTTCCTGTCGCGGTGACTCACTACTGCCCCCACGCTCAGTAGGAAACTTTTCGCAAATAGTTTCCTGTCTCTATGAATCACTACTGTCCCCACGCTCAACAGGAAACCTTTCGCGTATAGTTTCCTGTCGAGATGACCCACCACTGTCCCCACGCCCAACAGGAAACTTTTCATCCACAGTTTCCTGTCTCCTGCCCCGCCGCTGTTCCCACGTTCCGCCGGAAAGAGTATAATAGGATAAAGACTATCATTATAAAGAAGCGAGGAATTATTTATGAAAATAGCCATTGCCGGTACCGGCTACGTAGGCCTTTCCAATGCCATTCTCCTTGCCCAGCACCATGATGTGACTGCGGTGGACGTAATCCCTGAAAAGGTGGACATGGTGAACAGGAAGGAGTCCCCCATTGCCGATGCCTATATTGAAGACTATCTGAAAAACAGGGACCTTTCCCTCACAGCCACCCTGGACGGGGACAGTGCTTACCGGAATGCGGAGCTTATCATTATTGCCGCTCCCACCAATTACGACGACGTAACCGGCCGCTTTGACACCAGGGCGGTGGAGTCCATTCTTACCCAGATCCGCCGGGTAGGTTCCAAAGCGGTGGTGATTATCAAATCCACCATCCCCATCGGCTACACCAAGAAAATTTCCGCCCGGTATCCCGAGCTTTCCATCCTCTTTGCGCCGGAATTTCTTCGGGAAGGGAAGGCCCTTTACGACAACCTCTATCCCTCCCGCATTATTGTAGGCATTCCCAAAGGGAAGGAAGCCCTCCTCCCAAAGGCCCGGCTCTTTGCTTCCCTCATGCAGGAAGGAGCCATTAAGGAAAATATTCCCGTGCTCATTACAGGCTCGTCGGAAGCAGAATCCATCAAGCTCTTCTCCAATACCTTCCTGGCCATCCGCGTGGCCTATTTCAATGAAATCGACACCTACGCCGAAGAAAAAGGGCTGCACACCGCCGATATCATCAAGGGCATGGGCTATGATCCCCGCATCGGCGATTTCTACAATAACCCCTCCTTCGGCTACGGCGGCTACTGCCTGCCCAAGGATACCAAGCAGCTTCTGGCCAATTACAAGGATGTGCCGGAAACCATGATCCGCGCGGTGGTGGAGGCCAATGAAACAAGGAAGCAGTACATTGCAGACCATATCGCTTCTCTTTCGCCGAAACTGGTGGGCATTTACCGCCTCACCATGAAGAGCGGCAGTGATAATTTCCGTTCTTCCGCCATCCAGGGTATCATCGAAAGGCTGAAGGAAAAGGGCATCGACCTTATCATTTATGAACCCACCCTGGACAAGGACGCCTTTGAAGGTGTGCCCGTCACCCATGACCTGTACGGTTTCCGGGAGACATCGGACATCATCCTGGCCAACCGGGTGAGCGAAGATCTGCTGCCGGTGAAGGAGAAAGTGTATACCAGAGACCTGTTCTCCAGAGATTAGTAAAAAGGCTCAAAGGGTTCAAAGGGTTCAGAGGGTTCATAAGGTTCAGAGGGGGAAGGTGGCGCCTGACGGCGCAAATAGGAATAAAAAAAGGCGCTCCTTCGCCCACTGCTGTCACTGACTCACTGGATTTCCAGGTCGCTGATGCTCCCTTACAAATCCAGTTCGCATAGTGCAAATCATG
>DCJJ01000146.1:0-6086 GCA_002320515.1 Dialister sp. UBA1703
ACCGATAGGATGCTCCATCGCGGTCCTGACCGCCAATCGGCGGCCCCCTGAGCGGAGCTCGGTTGGACGGTTTTCGCTGCCCCAGGCAGCGGCATATAAAACTACCCTCTGAACCAGCCCGCTCTGCACACCGAACCCATCGTTCAGAGCGCAACACGAACGATAGAACCCGGGCGCCGAAAGGTGCCTGAACCCTCAAGCTCCAAAGGGGCTTGTCCTTAAAGCTTCTTCTATCGAATGCCGAAGACTTTTTCCGTATTTTCCAAAGCGTGAAGGCGGAGGTCTTCTGCGGTGACGTGCATGTAGGAGGCCAGGGTTTCTACTACGTAGGTGATGTTCTGGGGGACGTTGGTTCTTTTGAGATGGAAACCTCTGGGGGTGAGGTAGGGGGCGTCGGTTTCGACCATGACCCTGTCCAGGGGGAGGATGGAGACGGCGTCCCTCAGGGCGTCTCCTCTTCTTTCATCGCAGATCCAGCCGGTGATGCCGATGTAGAAGCCCATGTCCAGGAGTTTCCGGAGGGTTTCTTTGTTTCCTGTATAGCAGTGTACCACAGACAGGGGGCAGATGTCTTCATGTCCTTTGAAGCAGGCCATGAAGTCGTCTTCCGCGTCCCGGAGATGGAGGAACATGGGTTTATGGAGTTCTTCTGCCAGGCGGATGAGTTCTTTGAAATAGTGGAGCTGGTTTTCTTTTCTGGCATACATGCGGTCGTAGTCCAGGCCCGTTTCCCCTACCATTTTGACGGCGGGGTTGGTGAGGATGATTTCCCGGATGCGTTCCACGTCTTCTTCCCGGGCATGGTCGGTGCTGTGGGGATGGATACCGGCAGTGCCATAGAGGTCATGGGTTTTGGTGAAGTCATTCACCAGTTCGTTGTCTTTCCGGTCGGAGCCGGTTAATATGCATTTGATTCCCGCCGCTTCGGCGTCTTCTATAATCTTTTCCGGGTCGGGAAAGGAGGGGGTGAAAAGGTTCAGTCCTATGTCGTAGTATCGTATGTCCATTTAGTGCTCCTTTGCATAAAAGAAGGAGCTGCAGAAAAGGGTATCATTACTTTTTTCTGCAGCTTTTTCTCCAGGTTTTCTTCATAAAGAAATACGTAGTATACCCAGCCGTAGTTATCATTCCGGGCCAGGTGGCCTATCATTTCCACGGGCCGGAGATTTCCCTTCAGAGTCAGGATGGATTCATGGAGGAAATAGCTGTTTCGGCGGTTTTCCGGATTATGAATCTGCCTTGCCATTTCTTTGCCCATGGCTGCCCGCCTGTTTTCAGGGAATATGCGGTCTGCCTCCATGGCTGTGTATTTCATGAAATCGTCCAAACTATCCGCTTCCATCAATTCCACGAGACGGCTGCTGGCAAAGAGGATTCGTTTGTCTTCTGCCCGGTATATAATCATGGCGCCGGGCATCTGGTTTCCTATGTCCGTAAGGTTGAACCCCAGCTGGGTGCGGGTGTCTTCCAGCACCACGCGGGAATCGAATTCCTTCCACCTTGCTTTGCCGTTCAGTTTGGCGCCGTAGAGAGCATAGTCCGCCTTGATGCAGAGGCTGCGGTAGTCTGTGTCGTGATCGGGATAGCGGGCAAATCCCAGGGAAGAGAAGAAGCGGACGGCTTTCCCTTTGTAAATAATTTCATGGGGCCGGCTGGTGAAGGTGTCAATGGCCTGTGCGGCCTGGGCGGTGAACCCATATCTGCAGAAGATAATAAATTCATCGCCCCCGTTTCTGGTAATGACCGCCCGGTGGCCGAAGGTTTCCTTCATGTCCTTTGTAAACTGGCAGAGGGCTCTGTCCCCCGCTTCGTGACCGTAGACGTCGTTAATGATTTTGAAATTATCAATATCCACTGCCAGCACCAGTGCCGGCCTTCCTCCATGCATTTCCAGGCAGCGCTTCACCGCCCAGTCGCCGCCGTTTCTGTTGTACACGCCGGTTAATGCGTCGGTGGTGCCCATGCGGTGCAGGCGGGCATTGCGGCGCAACAGCACGCCCACCGCCAGCGCAGTCATTACGCCGGCCCAGGTGGTGAGAATCATGAGCCAGGGGTTTACCCAGGGGCCGTCGGGCCGAAGGTCAATGATCCAGATGTCGTCGAAAAGGACGCGCTCAAGTGTCAGGGCATCATGGCTGTAATTGCCGTTTTCATAGAGAGACCGGATAGTGCCGTCTCCTTCCCGATGGAAGAGGCCGCAGAGCACGTACTGATCCTTCAGGTTTGTAATATTGGCATCGTGGAGGAAGATGTCCGTATCAATGATGGCTATGATATAGCCCCAGAATTGGCGGCTCCCGTCTTCCCCAGTCAGGTAGACAGGGCGGAGCACCACAATGTCATAAAGATTCTCCCCCACTTCCACGGAAGGGGTAATGCTCACCTTCTCCGCTTTTCGTGTATTCTCCGCCACCTTCCCGAGCGGGCTGTCCTCTACATGCAGGAAATACCGTATATTGCTGTCCTGATTGTATCCGTGAAAGGTTCCATCCGCCTGGACGAGCTGGATACTGCGGAGGGCGGCATCCATTTTCACAAAGTCCGCCAGTTTGGCCTGATCCGGCACGGCCTTCCCCTCTTTTTCCACCACCCGGCCTTCCATGATTTCCGTAATATCCACATACCGCTGGAGAGACTGTTCTATCCAGGCCAGGCGGGCCTCACCTACCTCGTGGAAACTGGCCTGCATATCGGTGTACATGGAATGGTACAGGGCGGCGTCAAGCAGAAGGACTGCTATGAAGATGATAGAAAAAGCAGGCATGGATACAAGGCAAATCAGCTCCCTCAGCTTTTTCATACCCATCATCTCCCGCTGTATCCAATACCTGCTTTTTATGCATGTATTATAAAAACAATTATAACCTATTTATTTTATAAAGAAAAGGGGACAGGGGGCCGGGGGAAGGGTTCAGAGGGT
This sequence comes from Dialister sp. UBA1703, assembly GCA_002320515.1. Taxonomy (GTDB): domain Bacteria; phylum Bacillota; class Negativicutes; order Veillonellales; family Dialisteraceae; genus Dialister. Next base: position 2,921 of record DCJJ01000146.1, read on the forward strand.
GGTGGATTGCCGCCTTTGGCGGCAATGAGTGTATATGCTGCTTCGCAGCAGCGGAGTGGACTCGCTGCGCTCGCCGCCAATACGGGAAAAGCACTTGTAACTCATCTCTCCATATACCGTTCTGCTGAATTGGCCACCTGCGGTGGCCACCCCCTATCCGGCTACGCCGGACTTCCCCAAAGGGAAGCGTGTCACTTGGTTCTCAGGTCGCTTCCGCTCCCCTACGAACCAAGTTCCCTTGCCACCCCTATTCAGGGGGCAGAACAACCCGCGCTCTGCATTAAGCCACTTATGAGAAAATAGCCTCGCGGAGCTTTGTTGTCCCACCGCTTGCGGGGGGGGAAGGTGGTGCCGAAGGCACCAAAGGGGGACGGGGCCTCTGGCCCCGAAGGTTCTTAAGGTTCTAAAGTTTGACCGGCCTTCGGCCGGAAGGTTCTCAGGTTTGACGGGCCTTTCAGGCACAAGGGTGGTGGTGGCTGCTGGCGCCGCAGGTTTTATATGGCCGCTTTGCGACCCGGGGTTCAGAGGGTTCAGAGGGAAAGGTTCTTAGGATTGACCGGCCACGGGCCGGAGGGTTCTTAGGTTTGACGGCCCTTCGGGCCGAGGGTTGTGGTGGCGCCCTGCGGGCGCATTATAAAATGGCGCCGGAGGCGCCCACCTCTCCAGCGGCAGCGATACTACATAACTTCCTTTGAACCAGCCCGGAAGGCGGAGCCGTTCCCGGGCCGAACCTGAGGTGCTAAGGGGACTTGCACCGACAGCACCTTGAACCGGATGCCGAAAGGCACCTGAACCCTCTTGCTTTCGGGAATACAGTTTTCTGCCGTCTGACCGTCTGACCTTCCCGCCGACCGGTATTTACCGGCTTTCCCTCACTTACTATTCTGACCGAGATCCTTCGCTGCGCTCAGGATGACGAGCAAGCGGCGGAAAGCGGACAGCGGATAGACGACAGATGACAGCGGTCTTCACTGTCCCACCAGCACACTAGAACACCAGCCCACTATCCCACTATTTCACCAGCATGGTATCCAGTACGTTCCTGATATGGGTAACGGGGATGACATCGATGCCAAGTGTTTTGGCGTCGATGTCCGCTTTGTTTTCCGCCGGAATGAGGATGCCTTTCATGCCGGCCTGGCGGGCGCCGAAGGCTTTTTCCATGACGCCGCCTACCGGTTTCACGTCGCCGGAGAGGGAGATTTCGCCGGTGACGGCCCAGTCCTGGCGGAGGGGGATGTTTTCCAGGGCGGAGACGATGGCGCAGGTGATGGCGGCGCCGGCAGAGGGGCCGTCGATGTTGCCTCCGCCTACGATGTTGACATGAAGGTCGTAGTCCGAGAGATCTTTGCCGGTGACGAGGCGCACTACGGCGGCAGCGGTGGCCACAGAATCTTTGGCCATGGAGCCGGCGGTGTCGTTGAAGCGAATGGTGCCTTTGCCTTTTTCTCTGGCAGGGAAGACGGCGGTTTCGATTTCTATGGTGCTTCCCCAGTAGCCGGATACGCCAAGGCCGTAAATGTGGCCTACTCTGGGGTTTCCTTTCTTCACGCGGCCTACCCAGGGGGAGAGGCGGCTGGCCTGGGCGGTGCGTTTCATGAGGTCCAGGGTAATGGTGACTTCATAGGCGTTTCCGCTTTCGTAGACGGCGAGGCCGTAGGCGTCGGCCAGGAGGCTCACCGCCTTTCTGCCTTCCATGGTGTAGGTGCTGATGAGGTCAGCCACCCCTTCTTCCAGATGGACGTGGAGTTTGTCCGCCGCATGGCGCACGATTTCCACTACATCCCTGGGCTGGAGGGGGTCGAAGAAGACTTCGGCGCAGCGGGAGCGGATGGCGGGGTTGATTTCTTCGGGCTGTCTTGTGGTGGCGCCGATAAGGATGAAATCGGCAGGTGCGCCGTCCTTGAAGAGTTTCCTGATGTAGTCCGGTACGGCAGGATTGTCTTCGTCGTAGTAGGCGGATTCAAAGTACACCCTTTTGTCTTCCAGTACTTTCAGGAGTTTGTTCAGCATCATGGGGTCCAGTTCGCCGATTTCATCGATGAAGAGGACACCGCCGTGGGCTTCGGTGACCAGGCCGGGCTTCGGTTCCGGTATGCCGTCGTCCGCCAGCTGGCGGCTGGCGCCCTGGTAGATGGGGTCGTGGACGGAGCCGATGAGGGGGTTGGTAATGTCCCGTTCGTCCCAGCGGAGGGTGGTGCCGTCGCATTCCACGAAGGGAGCGTTTTCACCGAAGGCGGTGTAGGACAGTTTCTTCGCTTCGTCAAGCACCAGCCGGGCGGCGGTGGTTTTGCCCACTCCCGGCGGCCCGTAGAGGATAAGGTGCTGGGGATAGGGGGAGGCGATGCGGGAGAAGAGGGCTTTCACCGCCCGGTTCTGGCCTACGATTTCCGAAAGGTTCCGGGGGCGCACCACGTTCATAATGGTGGTGGTGAGCTTCACTTTGTCCAGGGCTTCCAGTTTTTCCATTTTGCGGCGGCTCTGGGGCGTTTCCGTGTCCCCCGTCTCTTCGTCTATGATTTCCTGGCGGATTTCATCTACATACTCCTGGTGCCTTTCTTCGAGACGGTCGGCAATTTTTTCTTCCAGCTGCCGTTCCACCGCCTGGCGGGCCAGCATTTCCGCCAGTTTATCTTCCAGTTTGTCCAGAATGGCGGGAATGTCTTCGTCCGTAGGCACCCGGGTGTAATCCCTGCTTTCGAGAATGAGCCGCTCCATGCCCAGAAGGCGGATGCGGGGATTTTCATCATGTATGTATTTCAGCGCATTGTACCGGCTGGCCTGCACGATAATCTGCTCGGAGCCCATAATACCGGCGTAAATGCTGTATATGGCATTGATCTGCCTTTTCAGTTCTTCATCGGAAAAGCTGCTGCCGTCTACATGGTTCATGAGACGGCCGATTAAATCTTTTACATCTTCCACAGAAATCCCCTCCTTTATTATTATATTGACACGCCGCAGGCTGCTCCATGCAGATACGATGCTAAACTGTATTCCCGAAGGCCCTCGCGCCATTTCGGGCGCGAGGGTTGAGGCAGCCATCGGGCCTGACGGCCCTGGGCCGCCAGGGTTCTGTCCGGGACCGGCTACGCCTCCCGGACAGGTTGAGGGCTCCGCCCAGGGTAGTTATGTAGAATTGTGGAGGTCCTGCATAGGACCTCCA
>DCJJ01000146.1:6115-7650 GCA_002320515.1 Dialister sp. UBA1703
TGGTTGGCTGACCGTGCCCGCTGGGGAGGTGGGCGCCTGTCGGCGCCATTTTATTGCCGCCTGTGGCGGCATATAAAACTCCCCTCTGAACCAGACAGGAGGCGAAGCCGATTCCGGCCCGAACCTATCGTTCGACGCGAAGCGCACGAACGATGGAACCCAGGTGCCGAAAGGCACATGAACCCTCTTGCTTTCGGGATTACAACCTTCTGAAGTCTGACCGTCTGCCATCTATCTTCTACCTTCTATCGTCTGCCTGCTCCGCCCACTGATATTTATTTAGTGGACCGGTGAGCCAGCCAGAGTCATCAGCCATGCTTAACAACAGCAGGCAGCCGGCAGCCGCCGCTTCACTCTTTCTTGAATGTCCAGTACCTTGGCACGAAAATATCTTCAAAGAGGTTAATAGCAAAGTTGTCGGTGAGGCCGGAAATGTAGTCCACCGCTGCCAGGGGGATATTTCCTTCTGCCAGGCGAACCTGTTTTTCCGGGAGCCTTGTTTCATGGTAGCTTCCGTCGGGACGTTTTTCGGTGTAGTAGGTGTAAAGCATTTTCACCACGTTGCTGCCCCGTTTCCTGTCGGGGATGAGGGCCTTCGACATGTAGACTTCGTCAAACATGAACCGGCGGAAGAGGGCAAGGATTTCATCCCCTTCCTTTGACATGTGGATGCCGTCCTCTTCGCTCCGCATGGAGTTCTTCACCACACTGGTCACCATAGCGGTAATCATGGAGGAGTGGGTGACGCCGATTTTCCGCTTCACCGCCTCCGGCAAGTCTTCCGGCCCGATGAGGCCCATGGTTTCCGCGTCTTCGTAGTCGTGGCATAGGTAGGCGATGCGGTCGGCGTACTTGATGAGGGCCCCTTCCAGGGTGTGGGCTTTGAGTTTCCCGCAGTGGTTCAGCATGCCATCCCGCACGTCCCTGGTAAGGTTCAATCCCTGGCCTTCCTTTTCCAGTTTCTCCACAATGCGGACGCTCTGTTCATTGTGTTCAAAGTGGCCGCAGATTTCCTGCAGCGCCTGCTCCCCTACGTGGCCGAAGGGGGTGTGGCCCAGGTCATGGCCCAGAGCAATGGCTTCCACCAGGTCTTCGTTCAGCCGGAGGGCCCGGGCCATGGTGCGGCCGATCTGGGCCACTTCCAGGGTGTGGGTCATGCGGGTGCGGTAATGGTCGCCCCGGGGCGCGATGTATACCTGGGTCTTGTGTTTCAGCCGCCGGAAGGAATTGCTATGGAGAATCCTGTCCCGGTCTCTTTGGAAATCGGTACGCAGGGGATCCTTCTTCTCTTCCCTGTCCCGCACTGCATTGGCGGACAAAGCCGCCCGATGGCAGAGAATCTCTCTTTCCAGTTCTTCACTCCGCTTGCGAATCAGCATAGGCCCCCTCCTTTATGGGAAATAGAAATCATTTTTCTTTATTATAACATCTATGGGGCCGCTCCGCGGCCCGGGTTCAGAGGGGCGCCCTTTGGACACAAAAGGTTCTAAAGTTTGACCGGCCTACGGCCGGAGGGTTCTCAGGTTTGACGGGCC
>DCJJ01000145.1:0-3136 GCA_002320515.1 Dialister sp. UBA1703
TGATTTAATCAGCGCTTCCCTATGAATGAATCAGTTTCCCTAATCCAGCCTCTGTGTCTTTATCCTTCTGTCCAGATCCCTCTTGGCTGCCCTTTCCGCCATGTCCTGCCGCTTATCGTAAAGTTTCTTGCCGGTGGCGGTTCCGATTTCCACCTTGACTTTGCCATGCTTGAAATACATTTTCAGCGGCACCAGGGTAAGGCCCTTGGTTTTCAGTTTCATTTCAATCTTGCGGATTTCCTGTTTATGGAGCAGCAGCTTTCTGGTGCGGAGGGGATCATGGTTGAAGATATTTCCCTGTTCATAGGGACTGATATGGGCATTCCACAGATAGACTTCCCCCTTTTCCACCTTCGCAAAGCTGTCTCTCAGATTCACCCTGCCGGCGCGGATGGATTTCACTTCCGTGCCCGTGAGGGCTATGCCGCATTCGTAGGTATCATGGATAAAATAATTATGATAGGCCTGCCGGTTGGCTGCCACCGGCGGTGCCGTTTTTTCTTTTTTCATGCAAAACCTCCTGCAGGAAAGGGATTATTTCCGCTTTCCTCCTTTTTTGCCCCGGGACTTGCCGTTTCCTTTCTTATCCTTCTTCTTGGAATGGGACTTGGAGCGGGATGAGGTCCTCGTCTTCTTTTCCAGATTCAGGGGCGAATGGATTTCTCCCAGGACGAAGTCCACTTCCCTCTTTTCCTTATCCGCCTTCACCAGGGTTACCCTGACCGGCATGCCCATGGAATAGGTGGTGCCGGAGAACCGGCCCTTCATGGTCATGGTGTCTTCCTGGTATACGTATTCATCGTCGTCCATGGAGTCCACGTGAACCAGGCCTTCCACACCGTTATCAAGGCCCACGAAAATGCCGAAGCGGGTAATGCCGGTAATATGGCCGTCGAAGGGTTCTCCCACGAAGGGCACCATGTACTCGGTCATCTTCAGATCATCCACATCCCGTTCCGTTTCCGTAGCATTCTGCTCTGTTTCCGAGCAGTGCTCCGCTGCGCGGATGAGGAATTCAGTCTGTTTCTTCCGTTCCGATTTTGTCAGATCATCATGGATGGCCTGGCGGATGAGGCGGTGCACCATAAGGTCCGGATAGCGGCGGATGGGGGATGTGAAATGGGTATAGCAGGTGCTGGCAATGCCGAAATGGCCGTCATTATCGGTGCTGTAGCAGGCCTGGGGCAGCGAGCGCAGGGTCATCACCTGTACCACCGCTTCAATGTCCTCCCCCTTCACCGATGCCAAAAGCTTCTGCACGTCCTTCGGTTCCGGATCCTCCGGAATATGGATGGAAAGGCCCATAATGGCAATGAGCCGTTTCAGGGAATTCAGTTTCTCCTGATCCGGATGGTCATGAACACGGTAAATGGACGTATGGCCTGTCTTTTCAAGAAAACGGGCCACCGCTTCATTGGCGGCAATCATGGCATCTTCAATCATCTTTTCCGCTTCGCCCCGGATACGCTTTTCAATGCGGAGTGGTTTACCATCTTCGTCAAGCACCACTTTGTATTCCGGAAAATCGAAATCCAAGGCGCCCCGGCGGCTGCGGTTCTCTCGAAGGGCTGCGGCGCATTCCCTGAGATCTTCCAGCATAGGCAGATGGAGCTTCAAATCCTCCGGTGCAATGCCTTCGTCAAAGGCTTTATTGATTTCCGGATAATTGCAGCGCCTTGCCACCCGCACCATGGAAGGGGTAATCTTTTCCGTCTTCACCGTGCCGTCCGGCGCCACGTCCATAAGACAGGACATGGCATAGCGGTCTTCGTCGTGGTTCAGGCTGCAGAGATCATTGGACAGCTGGAACGGCAGCATGGGAATCACCCGGTCTGCCAGGTACACGCTGGTACCCCGCTGATAGGCCTCATCATCCAGAAGGGAGCCTTTGGTAACGTACCGGGACACATCGGCAATATGGACGCCCAGGGCAAAATGGCCGTTTTCCTTCTTTTCACAGTATACTGCGTCGTCCAGGTCCTTGGAGTCCGGGCCGTCGATGGTAACAATAGGCATATCCCTGTAATCGGCCACCCCTTCTTCCGGCACAATGGCCCGTGGAAGGCTGTCCGCCTCTTTCATCAGCTCATCAGAGAAAACATGGCGCAGACGGTGCTGGGCGATAATCACATCAATGTCCAGCCCCTTGTCTCCCTTGTAGCCGATGACTTCCGTCACCTTTCCTTCCGCATCGGTCCATTCTCCCGGCCAGCGGGTCACCTGCACCATGACCCGGGCGCCGGTGACGGCTCCCATTTCCTGTCCTTCAGGGATTTCAATGACCATGTCCACCTTTTCATCAATAGGCACTGCTTCGCCACCGTCGGCAAGCATTTCATAGGTGCACACGAACATGTCATCCGCACGCTCAATGACCCGAAGAATCCGGCCCTCCGTATTATGACGGCCGGTTTCGCTCTTCATGGTCTTTACTTCCACCGTATCGTTGTTTACCGCATTGAGATGATCCTTCTCTGCGATATATACATCCTCATGGTCATCATCGGTAAGCAGAAAACCGAATCGTCCGTAGGACTTATACACGCCCTCAAGAATCACGCCGGGTTTGTACGGTAAGAGTTCCTTCTTTTCCATATCTGTCTCCTCTATCAAATGTGTTGAAATCTGCTGCTGCGTATCTATCTATACTAAGCCTACATGAAACAGCGAGGCTTCGCAAGGGTAAAATAAAAAAGGCCTGCCGCCGGCAAGCCTCTTTCATCAGAATGTATTCATGTATCTTCCCAGCACGAGACAGAGAACAGCAAACATGGTGCCAAAGACTACGGTGAACTTGGACAGCACCGCATCCTTACCGCGGGTCCGTCCGCCGGCTCCGTTTTCCGTGCCGCCACCGATGGCAGAGCCCATACCGGCCTGCTTCGATTCCTGGCCTACCACTACTACGATTAAGAGCAATGAAACCACAAGGGTTAACCCGATCAAAAAGTACTTCACGCTGAATCCTCCTCTGCACCTGCCTCACTCAGGGCAGATACGGTCTTTCTTAAATGAAATGTAACTATCAAGCTATATTTTATACTAATCTCCATAAATGGTCAACTGGATTTTAAAGATAAATTGGGACGCAGGGCCGCCTGCGCTTGTAAGGTTCTAAGGAAGCACTGATTAATTC
>DCJJ01000145.1:3256-24363 GCA_002320515.1 Dialister sp. UBA1703
GCATTGCATAAAAATTCAAGAATAAAATCAGATAACGATTTAATCAGCGCTTCCCTAAAGATTGACCGGCCTTTCGGCCAGAGGGTTCGCAAGTTTGACAGCCCTTCGGGCTGAGGGTTCAGGAATCGCCGCTCCGCGGCGATGAGTTTTGTAATCAGCGTTACATGCTTGCCTTCTCACCGGAACGGCTCCCCGGTTTTATCCAAATTGGCGGCGCAGCCGCCAGCCACAACCCTCGGCTCCATAGAGGCCTGTCAAACTTTAAACCTTTCAGCCCCCAGAGCCTGTCAAACTTCGCCTGCCCGGCAGGCGTCACCCTTCGCGCGACAGGCGCGTCACCTTCCTCTCAGCTTATCCAGTTTTTCCTGTACCGACAGGGGAATGGCTCTCCCTATCTCGCTTCGGAGATTCTTTCTGTTATTGTGGCTGATGAAGGTATTCTGCACCGCCTTGTCTTCCTGAAGGGCCCGCATGAGGTCGTCCACCGCCACCCGGTAGGCGCCGTTTCCAAGAACCTGCACCTGTTCCGGGCCATCGGAGGTAACGACGAAAATATGGCGGTACTCCTCCTTCCGGCGATAGGACTCCTTTTCTATGTAGCTGTCCGCAGTCATGCGGGAAGGGGTAAAGACTACGGTAAAAGAATCGGCCAGTTCTTCCACCTTTGCCTTGTTTGATTTCCCCTGTCCGTCAAAGACGATAATCACTTCCACGTGATTATGGGCGCCGAAGTCCTGCAGCAGATCCATCAGCTTTTTCCGTCCCGATTCCAGGTCGCTCCGGTCAAACAGGTCAGGCCGCCAGAATATCACATTATATCCGTCTACCAGGTAGAGATCCTTCATGACCTGCCCCTCTGCCTGGCCGCTTCATAAATCAGAAGGGCTGCCGCCACCGATACATTAAGGGAGGAAACCTGGCCTTTCATGGGAATCCGCACGCAGAAATCACACATTTTCCGGGTAAGGGGGCTCACGCCCTTTCCCTCCGCCCCCATGACGATGACCAGGGGCCCCTTCATGTTGGCATCAAAGTAGAGGCTTTCGCCGTCCATGTCGGCGCCTACCACCCAGAATCCCTTTTCCTTCAGTCCCTCCAGGGTCTGCCGGATGTTGCCTGTCTGGCACACCGGCAGGTAGGCAAAGGCGCCGGCGGCGGTCTTCATGGCCGCTGCCGTTACCGGCGGGCTCTTATGTTTCGGAAGGAGCACTGCCGCCGCGCCGGCACATTCCGCCGTACGGACGATAGCCCCCAGATTGCGTACATCCTCCAGGCCGTCCAGCAGGATGAGGATGGGGTCCTTCCCCTCCCAGTCTGCCAGCACCCGGTCCAGATCTGCATATTCGTAGGGCTTCAGGAGGGCCGCCGCTCCCTGGTGGACCACGCCGCCGGCCATATTGTCCAGCCGCTCTTCCGGCACTTCCTCCACCGGCACTCCATATTTTTCAGCCAGTTTTACCATGGAAAGAAGGCGGTCATCCTTCTTCCCTTCCTTCACGAATACCTTCCGCACGCCCTGACTTTTCAGGAATTCGGTAACGCTGTTTCTGCCACAGATAAGGAGGGAGTCTCCTGCCCCCTCCTTCTTTGCCGGCCTTCCCCTTTTCCCGGAAAATGCCGGCTTCCTTTCGCCGCCCCTTCCGGCTTTGAAAGACGCTCTTTCTCTTTTATCCGTTTTCATGGCTCATTTCTCCTGCCACATACTTCAGGCTCTTTTCAAGGATGAAATCGAGACGCTTCTGCTGCCCCGACAGGTACAGATACCCCAGAAGGGCTTCAAAGGCCGTGGACTCCCGGTATTCCTCCACCGTAGCGCTCTTTGGCACATGGGAGCTTGTATTTCTTGCCCTTTTGGACACCTTCAGCTCCCGGTCATTCAAAAGCTCCCTGATTTCAAAAAGAATGCGGCTCTGCCAGCGGGCGGAAACGATTTCCGATGCCAGACTGTTCAATATCTGTACATTGTAAATGCCCGTATCAATGAGGGCCTTCCTGATGAAGAAGGACCAGCAGGCATCCCCTATGTAAGCCAGAGTGAGCGCATCCATGGAAAAGACCTCCTGTTCACCAAGAACAGGAGCTTCCTTTCCGATCTTGTGAGCCATCTGCTTTTTCAGAAATAGGACTCTCTTAAACTCCACGTTTCTTCCACCTTGCTCCTGTAGGAGTATCTTCAATCACGATACCGATTTCACCCAGCTTATCCCGGATTTCATCGGCCAGCTGGTACTGCTTTGCCTTTCTGGCGGACTGGCGGACAGAGAGGATGACATTCATGAGATCATTGTAATCCTTGTCATCATAAGCTTCCGTCTTCTTCCATTCCTTTTCCAGAATGCCCAGGATATCCAGAATGGTCTTGAAGGCTTTGCCTGCCTTTTCCAGGGCGCCCTTGTCAAAGCCTGTGCCGCCGTGCACATCGTTGTAGTACACATTGATTGCTTTGGCCAGGTCAAACATGGCACCGGTAGCAAGGCCTGTATTGAGATCATCATCCATGGCTTCATGGAAGACCTTCATATCTTCTTCTGCAGCCTTTTCAAGGGCCCTGGACGTTTCCGTCACTTCGCTGCCTTCCCGGCCGGACAGTTCCTTCACCCGGGCAATGACATCCTTCAGCTTGTCCATGTTCTTTTCTGCTTCTTCCAGACGGTCATCGGAGAAATCCAGGGGACTTCTGTAATGGGTGGACAGGAGGAAGTAGCGGAGGGCATCACCGGAATATTTCTCCAGCACATCCTTCACCAGGAAGAAATTATTGAGGGACTTGCTCATCTTTTCCGAATTGATGGTAATGAAGCCGTTGTGGAGCCAGTAATCTACGAAATGGCATCCGGTGCAGCCTTCGGACTGGGCGATTTCATTTTCATGGTGCGGGAAAATCAAGTCGGAGCCGCCGCCATGGAAATCAAAGGTCTTGCCCAGGTAATGGATGGACATGGCGGAGCATTCGATATGCCAGCCAGGACGTCCCTTGCCCCAGGGGCTTTCCCAGAAAGGTTCACCGGGCTTAGCAGCCTTCCACAGCGCGAAATCGCCGGGGTTCTTCTTTTCATCGTTCACTTCGATGCGGGCACCGGCCAGCATGTCTTCCACTTTGCGGCCGGACAGTTTTCCGTAATTATCGAAAGTGGAAATATCATAATACACATCGCCGCCCAGTACATAGGCATGGCCCTTTTCGATAAGGGTTTCCACCATTTTGATAATATCATCCATGTGATCGGATACCCGGGGGTATACATCCGCCCGGCGTACATGGAGCGCATCCATCACCTGGAAATAAGCATCAATGTAACGGTCGGAAATAGTCTTCCAGTCTGTGCCTTCCGCATTGGCCTTGTTGATGATTTTATCATCCACATCGGTGAAGTTCTGTACAAATTCCACCTTGTAGCCCACATATTCCAGGTACCGGCGGATCACATCCCAGGTCACAGCCGGACGGGCATTGCCGATGTGGGGATGGTTATAGGGCGTTACACCGCATACATAAATCTTTGCTTCCCCCGGAGTAATAGGCTTAAATACTTCCTTTTCCTTCGTCAGCGTGTTATACACTTTAATTTCTTCCATTTAGATTCCTCCATTTTAGGATAGTTAGTTAGTGATCTAGTGTGCTAGTGATCTAGTGAGCTGGTTAGCTAGTGATCTGGTGTGCTAGTTTACTAGCTGGTTAGTGGGCTAGGGATCCACTAGTACACCAGTACACTAGTACACCAGCCCACTAGTACACTTTAAAAGACCGCCGCCTCACAGAGACGGTGGCCCGTTATTCCACTCTGTCGGCAAAAGCCGCTCACAGCCTTATCGCCGGCCCGCGGAAAAGGATACTTCATTCCCCTTTTCAGCTCGCAGATGCATTTCCTGAAAGTTCTCCGGACATTCACACCTTCCATGCCCTCTCTGAAGAATCGCTGTCAGTACTTCTTCCGTTCATCGCCTGAATATGTCTGATTTCCTATGCAGAAATCGAATGTTTAAATAAGCATAGGCAGCTGACCTGGCTTTTGACCCCACACTCGCCTGCTGGAGCTTTCGCTACCCGGTGTCTTCCTCTCACTACTAACCCTCTCGGTTTTCCCGGCAGGACTTACTTCTAAACCGCACCATGCTCAGCAGGATTTTCCTGCGTTACGTGGATCGCTTTGGCTGCGACTACCATCGACTTTCAGCCACAGACCTGCAAATGCTTATTTATTATTATAGATTCGACAGGTGGAACCTGTCAATATGAAATCAGCGAAAAGTGAAACCCATACCTGCCCTTTCACTGAAAAAGCACCCCTGCAGGAGCAGGAGTACTTTTCATGCAGAAATCTTACGCTTCGACTGCGTCCCCCTCTGTGGGTTCGGGGATTTTGCCTTTCAGATCATGGTCTGTCATAGCGCAGACAGCGGAGTCGGACCATACATTTTCAGCCGTTTCGATCATATCGATAATGGTGTAAATGGGAAGGATGACACCCATAATGCCGATGGGAGCGCCGATGCCGCTCATGAGGGAAAGGGTCAGGAAATAGCAGCCCATGGGAACGCCGGCGTTGCCGATGGCCGCCAGTACTGCCACAAAGAGCCAGGTAATCATGGTGGGCATGGACATGTCATAGCCTGCATTCTGCATGACAAAGAGGGACGTCACCAGAATGAAGGCAGCGCAGCCATTCATGTTGATGGTGGTGCAGATAGGAAGGACGAAACGGGAAACGGCGGGATTGGCCTTCATATTATGTTCCGCAGACGCCAGGGTGACCGGCAGGGTGCCGGCGGAGCTCTTAGTGAAAAGGGCTACCGCAATGGCAGGAGACATTTTCTTGAATACGCGAATGGGATTCAGTCCTCTGGCCATAAGGAAAATAGGAATGACGATGAAGAACTGGATCACATTGCTGCCGATGATGACGGCGGTGTACTTGCCAAGGGCGCCTACAATGACACCTGCTTCGATCTGGGCAGAAAGCTGGGCGGAGAATGCCAGAATGCCTACGGGAAGGATGAAGAGCAGGGCACGGATGAGGGTGAAAAGCAGTTCCTGGAATCCCAGAATGCCCTTCATCAGGATGTCCCTGTTTTCCGTCTTAGGCATGAAGGCAAGACCAAGGCCGAAGGAAGCGGCAATGATCATGACAGCCAGCACATTGCCCGACAGGAATGGCTGGAGCAGGTTATTGGGGATAACCCCCAGGATGTGATCATAATAGGTGAGATGACCCAGCTTCTGGGGCACATTGGCCGTGCCGGCGCCGATAATATCAGCAGGCAGGTTGCCCGGTGCAATCCACAGGAACATGAGAAGGCCGATGCCTGCGGCACAGATGGTGGTGAGCAGGGTATAGGTCACTGCATGGGCAAAAATACGTCCCGTTTCCTTTTTTCCCCCCAGCTGGGCCAGGGTGGTAATCACCGCCAGGGCAATGGTGGGCACTGCGATGAACTGGAAAAGACGGGTAAACACAGTGGCAATAAAGGTAAATAATTCATTCAGCGGCTTGATGCCCAGCCAGCCTAAAGCTGCGCCAACCACCAGAGCCAGCATCCACAGTACGAACTGGCGGCCCTGCTTCTTGCTCTTATTGGCCTCCAGCGCCTTTTGTGCAGCTGCCTGCACTTCCTCATTTTTCTTCATAAAAACCTCCTGAAAAACACTGAAAATATGCTAAGGAACCATTTCCAGGGGTTTACCATAAAAAAAGTCTTTCATCCCCTTGGGACGAAAGACTCGTGATTACCACCCAGATTCACATGGACGTCACCATCCATGCCTCTTCAGGTTTCCTTCCTTGTAGAAACCATGATTCTGTAACGGGAATTCCCGGAAAGGCATACTGGATTCCGCCTTTCAGCTCAGAAACGCACTTCCATTTCCCCTGTCCCGTCCGCTTTCACTCTCCGGACTCGCTATGGAAACATAAAGAAAATGTACTCTTTTCCCTCATTGCTTGAAACGTCCATACTATATCACGGTATAGAAGCTCTGTCAAGGAAAATGATTCATACCAGCCGCTTCCGCCATACCCCCTGGTGCCAGCGCCAGAAGAAAACCAGCCCTCGGGTGCATTCATCCGCCGCCATGGCAATCCATATGCCTGCCAGCCCCCAGTACAGGTGCACCCCCAAAAGCCAGGCGCCGAAGGTGGCCACAGACCACATGAAAACAATGCCTATGGTAATGGGCGCCTTCACGTCGCCCGATGCATTGAGGGCCATAACCATGCACATATTCACCGCCCTGCCGATTTCCAGGAAGATTTCAATGAAAAGGATGGTTTTCCCAAGAGCCAGCACCTCGGGATCCGAAGTAAAAATAGAAAGCACCCCATCGGCATTCAGATAAAGCAGGGTGGCAATGGAACCGGAAAGAACCATGGCCACGGAAATGGTAAACTTCACCCGCCGGTCCACTTCCTCATTATCCCCGGCCCCTTTGAAATAGCCCACCAGGATCTGGGTAGCCATGGCCAGGGACTGGGAATACACATAGCTCATCATGGCAATGATATAGCAGTACACCTTGGCAGTAATGACCACCACGCCGAAAATATTGACAAACTTCATGATCACCGTCTGGGACAGCTGGTAAGAAAAAGTCTCTCCGCCGGAAGGGATGCCCAGATAGAGTATCTTGTGCAGCGTATCCCAAGGAAAGGGCCGGAGATAGTGCAGGGAAAACCGCACTGGCGTATACCGGTGAAACAGATAGACGATAAGGAAGAAGCCAATGAATTTGGAAATATTGGTGGAAATGCAGACCCCCGCCACCCCAAGGGAAGGAATGGGCCCCAGACCGTGGATGAGCGCCATATTTCCTGCAATATTGGTTATATTCATCACCAGGGAGCAGATCATGGTGAGCTTTAGCAGGGCAAATCCCCGAAGGAAGGAAATAAAAGCCATGTACATGCTCTGGATAAAAACAAAAAGTCCTATCCAGCGGATATAAAGAGAAGCGTCCCTCCATATTTCATGAGGAATTCCCAACGCCTGCAGAAAGAAATCATCAAAGAAAAAGAGGGAAAGACTGATCACCGCCCCCAGCACCAGATTCGTAAACAGCGCCACCGTGCAGACCTCATTTACCTTTCCCATATTCCCTGCACCCCGATGATGGGCGATAAGGATGGTAGCCGCCTGGGAAAGCACCGCCAGCGTAAGAATGACCAGGTTAAACACCACATTATCATTCCCCACCGCCGCCACACTGTCCTGGGAATACCGGCTCAGCATAAACTGGTCCACATTGGGCACCATCATCTGCAGCGCCGTCTCTATAAAAATAGGAACTGACATGGAAAATACAGTCCACCGGCTCCGGTACAGCTCATGAGATTTCATATGTTCCTCCTTCTCTTACAGGTTACTTATGATACCACCTGCCTCCCCTCACTGCAAGGAAATATGAAAAAGCAGGAAACATTCAGAATTTTTCCTCATGACCCCTTGCAAAATTTCTCCGTATAAGGCATAATAGAGGACGTCAGAGACATGGGCGATTAGCTCAGCTGGGAGAGCGTCTGCCTTACAAGCAGAATGTCAGCAGTTCGATCCTGTTATCGCCCACCAATAGAAAAGACACTATGTGATTTGCTCCATAGTGTCTTTTTGTTTTACCTGTCTTCCCCTGTTGCTTCCCTTCCCACCGGCCAGCGGACAGCGGCCAGCAGATAGTTGTCCTACTGCCCCGGAGATTTCTCGACTCCTCAAATCATACTGCCTCTTCATATGTCCCTCCAATTCCTCATGTTCCCCCGCTCGAAATGACGATACGGCGGGCCCCACTCCCCCCACCAGCTAACTAGAACACTAGTCCACTAGTACACCAGCCCACTAGTGCACTAATCCTTTTCTAATAAAAAAGCTGTTGCAAAAGCGGGGAAGATTTGTTATTATAATTGACGTACTCACGTACAGATTCCTGAATAGCTCAGCCGGTAGAGCGCGTGACTGTTAATCACGATGTCGCAGGTTCGAACCCTGCTTCAGGAGCCAGTGGCCTGTTCGTCAAGTGGTTAAGACACCGCCCTTTCACGGCGGGTTCGGGGGTTCGAATCCCCCACAGGTCACCATGGGCGATTAGCTCAGCTGGGAGAGCGTCTGCCTTACAAGCAGAATGTCAGCAGTTCGATCCTGTTATCGCCCACCATGAAAAAGACACTATGTGATTCGCTCCGTAGTGTCTTTTTGTTTTACCTGCCTTCCCCTGTATCATTTAACCTCCTGCATCCGCGATTCACAATTTTTTTGCGCGTCGCTCTCGCTCCTTCAAAAAATGTTCTCTGCGGAACCAGTTCGATCCTGTTATCGCCCACCAATAAAGAAGACACTATGTGATTCGCTCCATAGTGTCTTTTTTATTTTACCTTTCTTCCCCTGCCATTTCCCAGCGGACAGCCGATAGCCGATGGATGTCCCCCTATCCTCCTGCATAGAGACCCACAATAAATGAGATGGCATTGTCCCCTGCCCCACCGTCATTTCGAGCGCAGCGGAGTCGAGAAATCTCCCTCCTCTATGGTTCACCTGTGGTGACCTGAAACTCCGAAGTTCAGATGATGGATAGAACAGAAGCCACCCCTTTCTCATCGTCTCGGGATGGCCATGCAGCAAACAGCTTACCACCATCCCATAGAGTATAGCAGCAAAAAAGCCGTGAAGAAATGATTTCCATTTCTCCACGGCTTTTTTGCAACGATTTTATTCTTCCATAGGAAGGGTAGATCCTCCTACCGGAATCACATAGACGCTGGCATCCTTTCCCATCTTGTCCAGGGCTGCATCCACAGCGGTCTGGAGGTCATGGAAAGGTGTCATATTGGCCTTGGTCACCATGCCATCCTCCATGTCGGTTACCAGATAAATGCTGCATTTCTTCTGCACCAGTGCCAGAGCCGCCGACTTATGGCCGCCCAGTTCGAAGTGTTCATGGATGGCTTTGATACGGTCATCGGGAGTATCATACTTCCGGATCCATTCGCCGAAGACGCTGCTGCCGTAGCCTTCTTTGCAGGAAGCAGCCACCACCATAATGCCCCCTTCTTTGACTGCATGCTTGGCATTATCGATGGACTTCTGGGCCTGGTACAGGTTGATATCCTTCGGATAGCCGCCGGTGGAAACGATGACCACGTCCGCCGGCTTGTCGATTTTGATTTTATAAATGCTGTCCAGGAAACGGCAGGCTTCCCGATGGGCCTGGATGCGGTCGCCGGCAGCTGCAAAGGCGATTTTCTTATGGTCGTCCAGGGCCACGTTTACGATGAAGTCCACAGGGCAGAAATCATAAACCTCTTCAATGTCTTCCCTTACCGGATTGCCTTCCAGATGGCCGGCATAGGCGCCGGGACGGATCATATTCTTATGGTTGGCCTGGATGGCATCATGGGAGGATACGCCGGGCATGATGGCTTTCATGCCGCCGGAATAGCCGGCAAAATAATGGTATTCCACATTGCCTGTCAGAATGCGGCGATCCGCTTCCGCCACGGTTTTGAAAATGTCCACGGAAGTACCGTTTTTGCAGGTGCCCATATGGACGCACTGCTCCGGATCACTGTCCATGCATTTGATGCGGCTGTAAATGTCTTCCCCTACCAGCCGTTTCATTTCTTCTTCCGTCTGTTTTCTGTGGGAGCCAAGGCCGAAGACCACCGTAATGTCCTCATCCTTTACCCCTGCCTTTTCCAGTTCTTCCACCACGCAGGGAACCATGACCCAGGAAGGCGCCGGCCTGGTCACGTCGCTGGCTACGATAACCACCTTTTCCCCGGGCTTCACAATTTCAGAAAGTCTGGGCGTTCCGATAGGATGAGCCAGCGCCCGCTTCACCTCTGCCGCCTCCGATTCCACCGCCGGACACTGCTTCGGATTCAGCTCCACCGGATGATGGCTGTCATCCACGTGAAAAGGTACATAATCCTTGAAATACTTAATCTTGAATTCCATTCCTTCCATCTCCTTTTATCATAAAAACGAAGTGCAAAACGATGTATTTCTATATTATTATACAATACTTCAATCTGGATTCCCACAGGAAGATGGATAACCCAGTCATCCATAGAGGCAAAAAAAGGGGGCTGTGAAAAAATGTAAATCATTTTTTCACAGCCCCTTTTTAATCCTGCTTATTTCCGGTCAGCCAGGTAAGCCTTCAGTGCATCGGCCAGTCTCTTTACGCCTTCTTCGATGACATCGTCGTCATTGTAGGAGAAGTTCAGGCGGAAGAAGTTCTTCTTCTTGGACTGGGGGAAGAAGGAGTCGCCCGGTACGTAAGCCACTTTTCTTTCCAGCGCATACTGGAAGAGGTCACGGGCATTGCAGCCTTCCGGCAGTTCAACCCAGAGGAAGAGGCCGCCGTGTGGATAGGTGCATTTCACATCGGAGGGGAAATACTTCTTGATGGCATCGCACATGACGTCGCGGCGATGACCGTAGAGCTTGCAGTTTTCCTTGATATGGCCTTCGAAATCATAGTTCTTCATGTACATAGCCACTTCACGCTGGGTAACAGAAGGAGTAGCCAGGTCGGTGGAGCCTTTGACCAGGTCGAACTTCGGCAGCAGTTCATCGTTCAGAACCATCCATGCCAGTCTCATGCCGGGAGCCAGGGTCTTGGAGAAGGTGCCGGAGTACATTACCAGGTGTTTCGGATCCATGGTGATGAGAGGAGCGATTTCTTCGCCTTCGAAGCGGAGATCGCCGTAGGGGTTGTCTTCAAATACGGGAATTTCGTACTTGGTTACGATTTCCATAAATTTCTTGCGGCGTTCCAGGCTCATGCAGCGGCCGCTGGGGTTCTGGTAGTTCGGAATAACGTAGATGAATTTCACCTTGTCATTGGTGGCCAGTACCTTTTCCAGTTCTTCCGGAATGATGCCGTCATCGTCGGTGGGGATTTCTACATAGTCAGGCTGTTCGAAATCGAAAGCGCCGATAGCGCCCAGGTATGTCGGGCTTTCGCAGACTACCACGTCACCCTTGTTCAGGAATACGCGGCCGGTAATGTCCAGGCCCTGCTGGGAACCGGTAACGATCATAATGTTCTTCGGATCCACTTTGTACATACCCATGGGCTGGTACATGCGGTTCATGCGGTCAGCAATCGCCTGGCGGAGACCCATGAAGCCAAGGGACGGACCGTACTGCATGGCGCCGGCACCATCTTCTTCTCTGACTTTGATGGCTACTTCAGTGAGTTCCTTCAGCGGGAATGTCTTCGGAGCAGGAAGACCGCCGGCAAAGGAAATAATATCCGGCTGAGCGGTGAGCGCCAGAAGGGGGCCCAGATCGGAACCTTTCATATTTGCAAGTACATCAGAAAAACGAATTGCCATAAAAATCTCTCCTTTACTCTTGAAAATCGAAATGAAGACTCATCCCGTTTTCGTGGATTTTAGGAAACGCTCTGTAAATGAATCACTGCGTTCCGAAAAGGAACGATTCATTCCATGCTTTCCAGGTATATTGCGTCTGCTGCAGGAAATCCCGTGGTGACAGCCAATATATGAATATTCTTATTGTAAAGCCGCCTTTGGCGGATGTCAATATATGCCAGTGAACTAGGAAATGGGGACTGGGGACCGGGGAGTGGGAATCGGGGACCGGCAACTGGCAGCCGGCAGCTGGGCAGGTTCTTCTTTCCCTTTTTGCCCAATAAAAAAGCTGCCTTGCGGCAGCAGGTCGATTACTGTTTATTCATAGATGCCAGTTCCAGTAAAGCCCAGGAGATTTCTTCCTGTTTTTCTTCTTCAATAATAACTTCGTTTTCAACCTGCTGTTCTTTCATTGTTGTGAGTGCCTCCATTAAAAGAACCCGCTTCACCACGGGCTGTAACAAATACTTTGTATGCGTATAATATATATCTTTTATACCCCATTATCCAATATTTCTTTTATAAAGTTTGTCCCCTCATCTGAAGGGTGATTCATATATACCAGAGTATAGAAATTTCAGGAAATCGGTTGATTCATACATGGTCTGCAGGGTATCGGTCAATCAGGAGTGCAGGAAAAGGTATAGAGCCATCATAACAGGTCAAATACTTTTGTAATTATATGATTCATAGTACGCAGGCTATGTTTTGGAAATAGTGAACCTGCGGGCTGCCTGCCAGCTGACAGGATACGCAAGGGGCAGTACATAACGTCCCGACCCCGGCCCCTGTTGCGCTGAAGGCGCTCCCCGCCACACGCAAAAAGCAGCGGCTCTTTGTCCGCTGCTTTTTATGTGTCAATCTTTCAGTGTTCCCACGATTTCGTTGATGTCTTTGACGTTATTTTTATCACACCATTCGTCCATTTCGTTCACGATGCGTTCCATGGCTGTGGGATCGGCCAGGTTGGCGGTGCCTACCTGTACGGTGCTGGCGCCGGCCATCATGAATTCGACGACGTCTTCGCCGGTCATGATGCCGCCTAAGCCGCAGACGGGGATGTGTACGGCTTTGGCTGTCTGCCATACCATGCGGAGGGCTACGGGTTTGATGGCGGGGCCGGAGAGGCCGCCGGTGATGTTGCCCAGGATGGGGCGGCGGGTGCGGGTGTCGATGGCGATGCCAAGGAGTGTGTTGATGAGGGAGATGCTGTCAGCCCCTGCGTCTTCCACGGCTTTGGCAATGGAGACGATGTCGGTGACGTTTGGTGACAGTTTCACGATCACCGGCAGGGTGGTGGCGTCCTTGACGGCTCTGGTGACGGCGGCTGCCTGGGCGGGGTCGGTGCCGAAGGCGGCGCCGCCTTCTTTGACGTTGGGGCAGGAGATGTTCACTTCCAGGGCGGAAATGCCGGGGACGGTGAGCATTCTGGCGCATTCGGCGTATTCTTCCACGCTCTTTCCCACCATGTTGGCGATGAAGGCGGTAGGAAGTTTCCTGACTTCCGGCAGGTAGTGCTGGATGAACCAGGGGGCGCCGGGGTTTTCAAGGCCGATGCAGTTCAGCATGCCCGAGGTGGTTTCGACCACGCGGACGCCTTCGTTTCCTTTCCAGGGGGTGGGCGCCAGGCCTTTGCCGGAGAGGGCGCCGATTTTTTTCATATCTATGTAGTCCGAAAGTTCCAGGCCATAGCCTACGGTGCCGGAAGCGCCGATGACGGGGCTGGCCATGGGGATGCCCAGATAGTTTACTGTAAGGCTGCTCATAAGACCACCTCCTCTGCATTGAATACAGGACCGTCGGCGCAGACTTTGTAGTGGCCTTTGCCGTCTTTCCTGTCGCATACGCAGCCAAGGCAGGTGCCGATGCCGCAGCCCATGCGTCTTTCCATGGAAACTTCGCAGAAAACGCCGGCTTCTTTTGCCATTTCTGCGGCGGTTCTCATCATGATGCCGGGGCCGCAGACGCAGGCTTCGTCCACTTTTTCTTCAGCGAAGAGTTTGGGCAGCACGGACACGGAGAAGCCTTTGATGCCGTAGGAGCCGTCGTCGGTGGTGACGATGATCTGCCGTATTTTCTTCGGGAAGAGGTCTTTCCAGAAGACTTCTTCCTTATTTCTGCCGCCGATGACTACGGTCATCTGGCCTTCCCGGGAGGCCCTTGCCATGAAGAGGATGGGGGCGATGCCTACGCCGCCGCCGATGCCTACGATATGGGCCTTGTCCATATCAAAGGAGGTGCCCAGGGGCCCCAGGCAGTCCAGGGTGTCCCCCACTTTCAGATGGGACATGGCTTCTGTCCCTTTTCCCACAATGCGGTAGATGATTTCCACAATGCCCCTGCCTGGATCGGTGCCGGCGATGGAAATGGGACGGCGCAGGATATAGCGGGGATCGTTCACTTTCACATGGATGAACTGGCCCGGTTTCGCTTCTTTGGCGATGCGGGGCAGTTCGATCTGCATGAGCCAGATATCAGGGCCCACATGGTTATGGAGCCGGATGATTCCTTTTTCTACAAAACCTGACATGGTATTACTCCTTCACATAGTCCTGGATGGCTTCTACATGATGTTCGGCGCCGCCGGTGGAGGCCATGACGCGGAGCACTTCCTTGGCCGTATCCAGGGAGGTAATGCAGGGGATGGCCAGTTCCACCGCAATGCGGCGCAGGTCATATCCTTCCTGCTCGATCTGGCTGCCGTAGGAAATGGTATTCAGCACCATATCCACTTTGCCCGATTTCAGATACTTTTCGCAGTTTTCCCCTTTTTCATGGATCTTCTTGATGATTTCCACGGGGATGCCGAGGCTCTGGAAATAGGAACCAGTGCCGGAGGTGCAGATGAGGTGGTAGCCCAGGTCTACGAAGCCTTTTGCCAGTTCTGCGGTTTCCGGTTTATCCCGGTCGCTGACGGTGATGAGCACATTGGCGCCGGCAGGAACCATGAGGTTGGCTGCCACTACGGCCTTGTAGAGGGCTTCCTGGTAGGTGTGGCCGATACCCATGACTTCACCGGTGGATTTCATTTCCGGTCCCAGCTTGATTTCTACCAGTCCCAGTTTGGAGAAGGAGAAGACGGGGGCCTTGATGGCCACGTAGTTCTTCGGCGGCACCAGTCCCAGGGGCAGGCCCAGGATATGGAGCGGTTCGCCCAGGGCCACGCGGGTGGCGTATTCTACCATGTTGATGCCGGTAATCTTGCTCATGAAGGGCACGGTACGGCTGGCGCGGGGGTTCACCTCGATGACGTAGACTTTGCCGCCTACCACGATGAACTGGATGTTTACCAGACCTTTGACATTCATGGCGCAGGCAATGTCTTTCGTGTACTTCGTCAGGGTGTCGATGACTTCAGGAGACAGGTGCTGGGGCGGGTACACGGCAATGGAGTCGCCGGAGTGGACGCCGGAGCGTTCGATCTGTTCCATGATGCCTGGGATGCATACGTCCACGCCGTCGGAGATGGCGTCGATTTCCACTTCACGGCCCACCATGTACTGGTCGATGAGGACGGGGTGTTCATGGGAAGCCACCACCGCTTCTTTCAGGTACTGGCGAAGCTCTGCCTGGTCATAGACGATCTGCATGGCCCGGCCGCCCAATACGTAGCTGGGGCGTACGATGAGGGGGTATTCCAGCTCTGCTGTTTTCTGCATGGCTTCTTCCACGCTTTCCACCAGGCAGCCCTTCGGACGGGGGATGCCCAGCTGGCCGCAGAGGGTGTCGAACCGTTCTCTGTCTTCTGCCATGTCGATGGATTCATTGGAGGAGCCGATGATGCGGATGCCTCTCTTGGCCATGGGGGTGGCCAGGTTGATGGCGGTCTGGCCGCCGAACTGGCAGATCACGCCTTCCGGTTTTTCCTTTTCAATAACTTCCATCACGTCCTGCTCAGTGAGGGGTTCGAAATAGAGAGAGTCGGAGGTATCAAAGTCGGTGGATACGGTTTCCGGGTTGTTGTTGATGACGATGGATTTCTTTCCTGCCTTTTTCAAGGCCCAGGAGGCATGGACGGAGCAGTAGTCGAATTCAATGCCCTGGCCGATGCGGATGGGGCCGGAGCCGAAGACTACCACAGAGCCTTTGCCCTGGGGTTTCACTTCATCTTCGGCGCCGTAGGTGGAGTAGTAGTACGGAGTGTGGGCTTCAAATTCAGCGGCGCAGGTATCGACCATTTTGAAATCGGGGTGGAAAGCCAGTTTCTTTTTGAAATTTTCCACTTCCTTGACCGTCACTTCTGCAAAGTGGGCAATGGCTTCATCAGGCATCTGGATCCGTTTGGCCGCTTTCAGGGTGTCTTCGGTGAGGCCTTCCTTCAGGAGGCGTCTTTCCATTTTGATGATATTCTGGATTTTATAGATGAAGAAGAGATCGATGCGGGTAATGCGATTGATTTCTTCCGGCTCGATGCCGCGGCGGAGGGCTTCGGCCACCACGAAGATTCTTTCATTGTCGATGCGCTTCAAAAGGCAGCGGATATCATAGAGAGACTGGCTGTCCAGTTTCTTGAGGTGCAGATACCCCTCTCCCACTTCCAGGGACCGGAGGGCTTTGAGGAGAGCCCCTTCCAGGGTGCGGTCCAGGGCCATCACTTCGCCGGTAGCCTTCATCTGGGTGCCGATTTCACGGTCCGCCAGGGTGAATTTTTCGAAAGGCCAGCGGGGGAATTTGCAGACCACATAGTCAATGGACGGTTCGAAGCAGGCCTTCGTATTGCCTGTAATGGCATTGGTGATTTCATCCAGATGCATGCCCAGGGCTACCTTGGCTGCCACTTTGGCAATGGGGTAGCCGGTGGCTTTGGATGCCAGGGCGGAGGAACGGCTCACGCGGGGATTGACTTCGATCACATAGTACTGGTTCGTCTTGGTATCCAGGCCGTACTGCACGTTGCAGCCCCCTTCGATCTGGAGGTAGCGGATGATATTGATGGAAGCCGTGCGGAGCATCTGGTACTGGCCGTCGGTCAGGGTCTGGGTGGGGGCCACTACGATGGAGTCGCCGGTGTGGACGCCTACGGGGTCGATGTTTTCCATGGCGCAGACAATGATGCAGTTGTCGGCGCTGTCCCGCATGACTTCAAACTCCACTTCCTTCCATCCTGCAATGGACCGTTCCACCAGGATCTGGTTGATAGGAGACAGCTTGATGCCGCGGTTGGCGATTTCTTCCATTTCATACCGGTCATGGGCAATGCCGCCGCCGGTGCCGCCCAGGGTATAGGCGGGGCGGATGATGACAGGGTAACCGATTTTATCGGCAAAAGCCACGGCCGGTTCCAGTTCTTCAAAAATTTCCGATTCCGGTACGGGCTGATGGATTTCTTCCATGGCTTCCTTGAAAAGTTCCCGGTCTTCCGCATGTTTGATGGCATGGAGGGAGGAGCCCAGAAGCTTCACGTTGTATTTTTCCAGCACTCCTGCTTCGGAGAGCTGCACTGCCATGTTGAGGCCCACCTGGCCGCCCAGGGTAGCCAGCAGGGCATCCGGTCTTTCTTTCTTAATGACTTCCGTCACAAAAGGCAGGGTAATCGGTTCGATGTAGACCCGGTCTGCAATGTCCACGTCCGTCATAATGGTGGAAGGATTGCTGTTTACCAGGACCACTTCCACCCCCTCTTCCCGAAGGGAGCGGCAGGCCTGGGTGCCGGCGTAGTCAAATTCCGCTGCCTGGCCGATGACGATGGGGCCGGAACCGATGACAAGGACTTTCTTCACGTCTTTATTAATCATTTTTTAAATTCCTCCATGGCCTTGGTAAATTCAGCAAAGAGATAGAAATTATCCTTCGGTCCCGGAGATGCTTCCGGATGGTACTGCACGGCCTGGATAGGCAGGGTCTTGTGGCGGATGCCTTCGATGGTACCGTCGTTCACGCTGCGGTGAGTCACTACGATGGAGTCCGGAAGGCCTTCATCGGAAATGGCGTAGCCGTGGTTCTGGCTGGTAATGTACACCCTTCCCGTGCGCAGATCCTTCACCGGATGGTTGGAGCCACGATGGCCGAAGGGCAGCTTGAAGGTGTGGCCGCCAAGAGCGGTGGCCAGCATCTGGATGCCCAGGCAGATGCCGAAAATGGGGCGCTTTCCGATGAGCTTCTTCACCGTATCCACCACATAGGGCACATCCTTGGGATCCCCCGGTCCGGGAGAAAGGAAAATGCCGTCGGGATTGCCGGCCAGCAGCTCTTCAGCCGATGTATGGGCAGGAAATACGTGGACCGTGCAGTCATTGGCTGCCAGGCTCACCAGGATATTCTTCTTGAGGCCGCAGTCCAGAAGGGACACCTGGTATTTCCCATTTCCATAGGTATAGGGATAGGCCGTGGTCACCCGTTCCACCTGGTCCCGATGGAGGGGCTTTGCCAGCTCTGCCTGGATGAATTCCTCGCTTCTCTCGGCGCTGACGATGATGGCCTTCATGACGCCCTGGGTGCGGACCATGCGGGTCACCGCCCGGGTATCCACATTGTAGAGGCAGGGCACATGGTATCTTTCGATGAAATCAGTAATCTTTTCCTTGCATTCCCAGTTGCTCGGATGATCTGCAATCTGGTCCAGCACATAGCCGGCAGCGGCGGGTTTCCTGTTCTGCATGAACAGGTCGTTGGCGCCGTAATTGCCGATTAATGGATAGGTCAGAGTCAGGATCTGCCCTTCATAGGAGGGATCTGTGAAACATTCCTGGTATCCTGTCATGCCCGTATTGAAAACCAGTTCTCCCAGACCTTCCACCGTTCCCAGAAGGTCCCCTTCGAAACGGGCGCCGTTTTCCAAAATCAAGAGGCCTTTCATTTGAGCACCTTTCCTTCTTTCATAACCACTTCCCCATCTACCACGGTGAGGACTGCCTTTCCTTTCAGGGTAATATTTTCATAGGGAGTAAAGAGAGACTTGGTGTAGAGGTCTTCCCCATGCACCGTCCACTCCTTCTCCGGATCAAATACAGTAATATCTGCAGGAGCGCCTTCCCTCAGCACGCCGCCTTCCACGCCCAGGAGCCTGGCAGGGTTCACGCTCATGAGCTCCACAATGCGGTCCAGCGTAAAGCCCTGCTGGTGATAAAGCACGGTCAGCGTGGAAGCCAGAGACGTTTCCAGCCCCGCAATGCCATTGGGCGCGCAGTTGAAGGGCACATTCTTTTCCTCATTGCAGTGAGGCGCATGGTCCGTCATGATGGCATCGATGGTGCCGTCCCGCAGCCCTTCGATGAGAGCCTGCCGGTCCTCTTCGCTGCGGATAGGAGGAGCCATCTTGAAAGCCGTATCATAATCCTTCAGCCATTCATCAGTGAAATAGAGATGCTGGGCCGTCACTTCCGTAGAGCAGTTCACGCCCTTCCTCTTCGCTTCCCTAATGAGGTCCACCGCCTTTTTGCTGGACACATGGGCGATATGGATATGGCAGCCTGTGAGCTCGGAAAGGAGCAGATCCCGGGCTACCGCAATATTTTCCCCTGCTGCCGGCCGTCCGGTGACGCCCATGGCATAGGACACTTTGCCTTCATTCATGAAACCGCCGCCGCACATGGTCATGTCTTCGGCGTGGTCAATCACCATTTTATGGAGCATATCCGCATACTCCATGGCCCGGCGCATGAAATTGGCATTTTCCACATAATGGCCGTCATCGGAGAAAGCCACAGCCCCGTCGGCTGCCATATCTCCCATTTCAGAGAGCTGCTTTCCTTCCAGATTTTTGGAAATGGAACCGATAACGCTTACCTTCACCACGCCCACATCTTCTGCCCGCTTCTGCACATCCCGGAGAACCGCGGAATTATCGATGACAGGCTTCGTATTGGCCATGGTCGCCACCCGGGTGATCCCGCCGGCAGCAGCCGCCTCAGTGCCTGTATGGATATCTTCCTTCGCTTCCTGCCCCGGTTCGCGGAGATGCACATGCATATCAATGAGCCCCGGCGCCACCACCAGACCCTTAGCGTCAAACACTTCCACATCACTTTCCGGGACGGGGATTTCCTTTGCTATTTTCTGAATCTTTCCATTCTCTACGAGGATATCTCCCACTTCATGCTGCTTTTCTGCGGGATTTACAATGGTTCCGTTTTTAATTAAGAGCATCAATGTCTTTCCCCTCCGTCAGTGTCAAATACTCCAGAGCCATACGCACAGCCACGCCGTTGCGCACTTCCTCCTGGATCCAGGACTTCTCATCATAAGCCACATCATAACCGATTTCGATGCCCCTGTTCATGGGACCGGGGTGAATCACCGCCAC
Organism: Dialister sp. UBA1703; assembly: GCA_002320515.1. Taxonomy (GTDB): domain Bacteria; phylum Bacillota; class Negativicutes; order Veillonellales; family Dialisteraceae; genus Dialister. The sequence continues at coordinate 22,865 of DCJJ01000145.1, forward strand.
ATCCGGTTTGCACAGAGCCAGCCGCTTCTTATTGATGCCAAAGAGACGGGCATACTCGCGGGTAGTAGGAATGAAACCGGCAGCCGCCCTTTCCAGCTGGATACGGAGAATATTGATGGCATCCGCATCCTTCAGCGCCGTTTCCAGATCATCATCCACAATGCAGCCCATGGCTTCCAGCTCCTTCGGCACCAGCGTACGGGGTCCCACCAGATGCACCTCGGCACCCAGCTTCGTAAATCCCACGATATCGCTCCGGGCCACCCGGGAATGAAGAATATCGCCGATAATCACATATTTCATGCCCTTGATATTCTTCCCCGCTTCCTTCAGCGTAAAGAGCTCCAGAAGCGCCTGGCTGGGATGGGCATGGGCCCCGTCGCCGGCATTCAGCACCACCGGCACCTTCACCTTCGGGCTCATCACTTTGGATGCAAAAAGAGCGGCACCCTCTGACGAATCACGAATAATCACTGCATCCACTCCCATTGCGGAAACGGTAAGCAATGTATCTCGCATGCTTTCACCTTTCGTCATCGAGCTGCCGCTCTTTGTAATATTGATCACATCGGCTCCCAAATATTTACCGGCAAGCTCGAAAGAACTGCGTGTTCTGGTAGATGCTTCGGAAAACACTGTCACCATGGATTTCCCTTTGAGGAAATCTCTCTTCTTGTTGTCAGACAAAACAATCTTTTTCATCTGTGCTGCTACTTGAAGGATCCGTTCAATCTCCTCCGCTGAAAAATCAGCTAAGGCGAGAACCGAACGACCTTGTAGTGAAATCGCGCTCATGCCGGCCTCCTAATTCATAACATCAAAATAGTTATCTCTATAATCATATAGAAACAGCACCGTTTTTTCAATAGGGTAGAAAAATTAAAATCTCCTTATACGAAAACAGTGCCTCATCCATACTCTTGTACATATTATATGATAAAGAGGCAGAGGGTTCAAAGGTATTTGACACGCCTTCGGCGTGAGGGTTGACGGGGCTTCGCCCCGAGGGTTCTTAAGGTTCGTAAGTTTGACGCGCCTTCGGCGCGAGGGTTGTGGTGGCGGCTGACGCCGCAGATTATAAAAAAGGGGCGCGGCTGGCGCCGCGGGTTGTGTAGAAGGGTTGCGTCGCTTCGCTCAGGGGGCAACGGCCCTTCGGGCCGAGGGTGGTGGTATCGCCCTCTCGGGCGATGAGTATAAAGTCAGCGTTACGGGATTTACTTTCAGTGTTATATGGCTTGATTGGCATTCTGGTGATTAGCCGCTACGCGGCTCCCCCTTATCCGGCTGCGCCGGACTTTCCCCCATCCGGGGGACAGAATAAATCGCTCTATGCTTTCCTGCAGAGACATGGCTCCATGGCTAAGCACCCATAGTCCCACCGCTTGCGGGGGGAAGGTGGTGCCGTAAGGCACCAAAGGGGGAAAACGCCGAAATGGTACGTGAAGTATATGACTCGCTGTTTTTCTCTTCATATCTCTCGTTTCCCCTTGAGGTGGCAA
>DCJJ01000145.1:24402-27300 GCA_002320515.1 Dialister sp. UBA1703
CCCGCGAAGCGGGAAAGGGTGTACAAGGTAAAGTACCGATTTGATACTCTATCGTTTTTCCTGACCGCCAATCGGCGGCCCCCTGAGCGAAGGGCGATAAGACATAGAATAAGAATGTCATAATCATTCTTACCACCGTCCACACCGACTTCGCTGGATGGCGTCTCACTGGATTCGCGGGTCGCGGGGCTCCCCTATGAATCCAGTTCGCTTGCACACCCTTCGCCACTTCGCGGCCCTCTGCCCCTAAAGGGGACGCAAGACGTTACACCCTATCCTTCCCGCCCCCAAACGTCATCCTGAGCGCAGCGGAGGATCTCGGTAATTGCCGTAAGTGACTCATCTGCCGGTAAATAGCGGTCGGCGGGAAGGGGACGCAAAAGGTTACAGGACTGGCCTTTTGCCTTATGGCCCCGGCTGCAGCGTCCCCACCTTACTACATATCCATATAGTTCTCATTTGGATCCGGGATAAATGCTCACAAACTGACCCTTGGAATCCCTCTCTACATGGCCGACATCAGACTGTCTATCTGTATTAGCAGTATTATAAGTTTCTTTCCCCGACCCGTCGTGGATTCCTTCATGAATATATATTTTCGTCAGATATTCTTTATCGCCAGGTTTAGCATTCTTTAACTGGCTGAAGGTCACGCCGCCGTTATCACTGGCCGAATAATAGGTAACTACTGTTGTGCCGGGAGAGAATATCCTCACATACCAGCCGTCTCCTTCTTTGGTCTGTATATTGAGCTTTCTGGCCAGCTCCTGTCCTTCTTTACTGTCGAAAGCAATATCTTTTACCTCTCCCGTAGCCGGTTTCTCCAGAATATCCGACGAGCCCCCGTACCGCTCATCAAACAGCCGCTTAATAGCATCATCGGGAAAAATAAAAGTGGTCTGTTTCCCCTTCCCCACTTCTTCCAGGAGATTACCGGCATTGTTAAAAACAGTAGAGATATGATCTCCTATGCCCACGTGGGTATAGAGGCCGAAGCCGATGCCCACTACAACAGCCAGCATCAGTGCGTATTCGATGATATCCTGCCCCTTTTGTTTCTTCATGTCAATCAGCTCCTTTATGAAAGGGATTCCCAGAAAGAATATAAGCGCAGCTGCCCGGTTTTACTCCTCGCCATCCCCGTACCGCACGGCGGCCTCTATGACTCTGGCAAAGGCCGGCGGTATCAGTTCTTTTGTGAGGCTTCTTCCCAGGGATCGTCCGATAATGACTCCCTTATTTCCATAAAGCCAGGCGAAATAGTAAAATTCCAGGGCTTCCCGATTTCTTGGATTGATATTTTTCAGCTTCACCGGAGGATAGTAGCCCTTAGGCAGGCCCAGCTTGGCGCCTGCTTTTTTGATGAGGGACGTATTCACCGCATCCCCTGCGTCCTCCATGTCTCCAATGACCTGATCCAGCGCCTTCCGACCCCTGTGGGCCAGACAGGACTTCACCACGTCCATTTCATAGCAGATGAAATCGGTGAAGAATACATAGGGCGACTGCCTGGTGGTGCCCATGACGTCCCGGTCATAGAGGCACACCGCCGGAATGTGGAAGCGACGCACCAGCTGGGCGATTTTTGAAATAGAACTTTCGCCCCGGGCATTGATGAGGCATATACCATGGTAATCGAAATTCACTCCCAGTGTCTTGGCAAAGTAGCCGAAGGAGCCGTACTCCGTCTCCCCTTCCACCAGAATGGTGCACTTGGAGTAGAGCGCTTCCTTCACTTCCGGAAAATGCATGATCAGGTGTTTTTCGATTTCCCGGTCAAAATGGAAGGAAGAACCGCAGGCGGCCTGTACCTTTTTCTTATCATCCCAGTAAATGCGGATAATCTGCCGGTAGTCGTTCACCAGGGAATCGGTGGAATGGGTCACCACGAAGAGCTGTCCGTTCAGTCCATCCACCCCCAGAATGGTCTGCACTATCTTCAGGAAAAAGGGCTCCTCATTATTCAGGATGGAACGGCAGAACGCCAGCATGGCCCGCTGCAGATAGGGATGAAGATGAAGCTCCGGTTCATCGATACTCACCGTCACCGGCAGGAACCGGCGCCCCCTGCTGTCGGTGATAATCATATTTTCAAAGGAAATGGCCTTGCTTTCCTTCTTCTTCATCATTTTGATAAGAAGGGAAGTGCCCACTGCAATCATCAGCTTCATGGTGGAGTCATAGGACGTGCCGATGGCAATGGAGCGGAAAATTTCATTGAAAAGAACCAGCGTAGCCTTGCGGGCGTCCTCTCTGGGCAGAGACAGATGAAATCCCCGGCTGTTCAAAAGGGACTCCACCTCTTCGATAACCTTCGGCCCGCCGGACAGGTACTCCTCAAAAACAGAAACGGTTCTGGCAATATCCCCTTCGGAAATCATTTTCCTGGGCACCTCGTCCAGCGCAAAGTCGATATAAAAGAGGCATCGCGTATACTCCAGAGGCAGCTCCTCCCCGTTGTCCAGATTATAAAGACGGGGCACCACCTCCCGCACACACTGGCGAAGCTCCAGATGGGCCGTATCCTTCAGTCCGTCATCCTCGGAGGACAGGGTGAGCCGTATCCGGATAGGCTGATCCGTATCCAGGAAATCATTCTCCCTAAAGCCGTATCCATGGGTAAGAGTCTTCAAGAGGGTAAGGAAATTACTTTTCCCGATATTATTGTCCCCTACGATATAATTCACCCAGCTGTCAAAGTGAAGCTCCACATGACGAAACGTGCGGTAATTCTCCACCAGCATATGGGATATAAACATAGCTCCGCCTCCTTTGTCTTTTTCCTTATTATACCATGATAAGAGGGTATGCAGCAGGAGGTTCAGAGCCCGAAAGGTTCTTGAGAAGCAGCGTTCAGGCCGCTGCGCGGCCAAGGTTTAAGGAAGCACTGATTAATTC
>DCJJ01000145.1:27461-30351 GCA_002320515.1 Dialister sp. UBA1703
TGATTTAATCAGCGCTTCCTTAAAAAGGCGCCCCTTTGAAAAGGCGCCTTCTTCTTTTACCATTTACACTTTATCCTTTGTCCCATTTACCATTGCCCTGCTTTGCCTTCGGCCCCCACTGCGCGGCCCTCTCCCGCCCTGATGACAAGGGGCGTAGTCGGGGCCGCAGCACCCTAAAACTTGCCCACCCCCGCCTGCGGGGGTGGGGGGACCACGAAGTGGTGGAAGGGGGAGGCCGCCGTAGGCGGCCTGTGCCCGCCTTGCGGGCATAACTTGCTAAAAGCTGACTGCCATCGCCTCTACGCTGCAAGACAATAACGGCATTTATCTTTTACCACTTCCAAAGCATCCTTACGCCTTCTTGAAGGGGTCATCCTCCGGGTTCCTGTTGTTCAGGATTTCATCCAGTGTCTTCATGGGGCACATGGAGCCGCACATGGTACAGGTGAATTCATCCTCCGGCTGGCTGCTTTCCCGGTAGCGGCGGGCCTTGGCTGGGTCGATGGCCAGGGGAATCATTTCCTTGAAGTCCACCTTTCTTCTGGCCCAGGACATTTTTTCATCCCACAGGGCAGCCCCCTTCACTCCTTTCGCCAGGTCTGCCGCATGGCAGGCGATTTTGGAAGCCACGATGCCTTCATGCACATCGTCCAGATCCGGGAGGCGGAGATGTTCCGCCGGCGTCACGTAGCAGAGGAAATCGGCACCGCAGGCCGCGGACAGGGTACCTCCGATGGCAGCGGTAATGTGGTCATAGCCCGGTGCCACGTCGGTGACAATGGGCCCCAGCACGTAGAGCGGTGCCCCGTGGGTGAGTTTCTTGGCGATTTCCACATTCATGCGGATATCGGACACCGGCATATGGCCCGGTCCTTCCACCATCACCTGCACCCCCGCCTTCCGGGCGCGAACCACCAGTTCGCCCAGATTAATGAGCTCGGAAATCTGGATGGCGTCGGTGGAGTCGTGGCCGCTTCCGCTGCGGCAGCCATCCCCCAGAGACAGGGTGACATCATATTTCTTCAGGAGTTCCAGCAGCCGGTCATACTGCTCATAGAAAGGATTTTCCTTTCCATGCATGTACATCCAGGCAAAAAGAATGGAGCCGCCCCGGGAAACGAGATTTGTGATTCTCTTATTTCTCATAATATGCTTTGCCGTCTCCCGGTTCAGTCCTGCATGAATGGTCATGAAATCCACGCCGTCCTTCGCATGCTGCTCCACCACGGAGAAAAGGTCATCAGCAGTCATATCCTTGAGGCCCTTATGAAGCACGCCTTTCACATCGTACATGGGCACCGTGCCGATGGCAGCAGGACTGTTCTTCACCAGCCACTGCCGGAAAGGTGCCGTCTCCCCGTAGCAGGACAGATCCATAATGGCCTCCGCCTTCATCTCCCAGGCCATCTTCGCTTTCGCCTGCTCCGTTTCATAATTGCACACATCCTCAGAAATCCCCAGATTCACATTCATCTTCGTGCGAAGCCCCTTGCCGATGGCATAGGGATGAAGAGATGTATGATATATATTGGCCGGAATGACGATGGTGCCCTCCGCAATCCCCTGACGGATAAACTCCGCAGAAACGCCTTCCTCCCGCGCCGCTGTCTCCATTTCCTTCGTAATGATACCCTGCTTGGCCGCTTCCAGCTGTGTCATATGTGCCTCCCATTTCATGTATAATAAAAAGCCCGCCATAGCGGGCTTTGAGCAAACAGATTTTCTGCTTCCTTACGTCGGTATAAACCGCATCAAGTTCAAAGGGTCGGATCCATCCTCTCAGTCTTTCGACTCCCCCAGCATGAACCTATTATACCATATGGCGTCTATCTGGAAGCAAAAAGACTCACAGCTTTCATATTTTAAATTCATTGAACTGGTCAAAAAAGTAGTGGAGAAATCATCCGATGAAAACGATTGATTATTACATGCATCTGCCTTACCGACTGGAAATCGTGCCGGATCCGGATGCATAATCACCGGCGATACCTTAAAAAGTGTTGTCGAAAACGCGGAAGACGCCAAAAAGGAATGGCTCACCGCAGCTCTGGATATGGGAGCCCCCATTGCTGAACCAACACCGGTAACGGAGCCGAGAAATCCCCCCTGCCGCTCTATTCAAATGGCCTCAAAGCATAGCACGTAACACAGGCTCCTTCCCCAGGAAGAAGCTGGGCGAAGCCCTGAGGAATACCGAAATCTGATGTCTGACCGTCTAATCCCTCAAACCTCAAATCTCTCTTTCCCAACAAAAAAGCCGGAACCTGAAGTTCCGACTACATCATCATTGGTGCCGAGGACCGGAATCGAACCGGTACGATCTGTAAGGATCGCAGGATTTTAAGTCCTGTGCGTCTGCCAGTTCCGCCACCCCGGCCAAATACTTTTGGCCTTAAATCTCATATCAAGTTTACTGGCTCTCAGGGTGGGATTCGAACCCACAACCTACCGGTTAACAGCCGGTTGCTCCACCGTTGAGCTACCTAAGAATGCAGTTTCGCAATGCAAATCTATTTACTCGTTACACTCGTATAGATTTGATGCTCATTGCTTTCGACCTACATCAATTCACTAACGTTCGTTGTGTTAGGTCATAAAGCCTGGCGACTTCCTACTCTCCCAGGGCGTTGCCACCCAAGTACCATCGGCGCTAAGATGCTTAACTTCTGTGTTCGGTATGGGAACAGGTGTGTCCATCTCGCTATCGTCACCAGACGAAAACTACATGTTTGCAATATATATATTCTTTTGGTCAAGTCCTCGACTTATTAGTATCTCTTAGCTGAGAGTATTACTACTCTTACACATGAGACCTATCTACCAGGTGGTCTTCCTGGAGTCTTACTCTATAAATAGATGGGAAATCTAATCTTGAGGGGGGCTTCGTGCT
>DCJJ01000023.1 GCA_002320515.1 Dialister sp. UBA1703
GATTTAATCAGCGCTTCCTTAAAGAGGGGGCGGCCCGCCTCAGGCGGGCTGGTTCAAAAGGTTCAGAGGGGGGAGGTGGCGCCGCCAAAGGCGGCGCAGGTTATGGCCTGCTGCGCAGGCGGGTTGTATAAAAAGGTTGTATTCGCTTCGCTCAAAGATTGTGGTGGGCGGCTCCGCCGCCGGTATGAATAAAACCTTTACAACCGGGCTTCACCCGATGGAAAACAGGCAAACCGCCCTTGCGGGCGTTGGAAAAGCGCTCCCCCTTTGGTGGCTTCGCCACCATCTTTCTCCACGGGAAAGCGTCTCACTTGGTTCTCAGGTCGCTATCACTCCCCTACGAACCAAGTTCGCTTGCCACCCCGCTGTGCGGGGGCACAATAAAGCTCCGGCTCTCCGCCATGCAGCATTTGAGACATAAAAGCCAATCCCGTAATGCTGACTTTATACTCATCGCCGCGAAGCGGTGATACCTTCCCTTCTGAACCCTCTGACCCTTTTGAACCCTCAAACTAGAAACTAGAAACAAGAAACCCTAAAGACATATACAAGAAATTTACAAGGAGGACGTATGGGTAAACATTTTTCTTTTATCCATTGTGCTGATCTTCATTTGGGAGAACCGTTCAGCGATATCCGCATGGGAAGCAGCGGTCCCTGGAATGAACAGATAGGGAAGGCCACTTTTAAAGCCTTTGAGAAGGTGGTGGATGCTGCCCTGGAGAACCGGGTGGATGCCATCCTGATTTCCGGCGATGTTTACAATGGCGACCATCACAGTCTGTCCGCCCAGATGGCCTTTGCCCGGGAGCTTTATCGGGCGGCCCAGGGGGGCATCCGGATTTTTATGGTTCATGGGAACCATGACCCCGGCGAGGCCTGGCGGGCGGATATCCCGCTTCCGGAAACAGTTCATATTTTCCCCGCTGACCATGTGGAAGCCGTTCCCCTGATGAAGGATGGGGAAAAGGCGGCCACTATTTACGGGATTTCCTATAAAACCCGGCACGTGAAGGAAAACCTGGCACAAGAATTCCACCGGGAAAAGGAGGACGGCTTTGCCATCGGCATGCTCCATACGGATGTGGGAAGTGCCGATTCGCCCTATGCCCCCTGCACGACAGACGATCTGAAGGCTTCCGCCATGGATTACTGGGCCCTGGGCCACGTGCATACCCGCAAAACCATTTCCACGTCCCCCTACATTGTATATCCTGGCAATACCCAGGGCCTCAGCCTTCGGGAAACAGGCCCCCGGGGATGCTATCTGGTGGATGTAGGAGCCTACGGCACGGTGACTTTGAAATTTATTGAAACCGACACTATCCGCTGGATGGATATGACCATGGATATTTCCGCCTATTCCCAGGCGGAAGAACTGATCCAGGCAGTAACCAAGAGAAGAAGCGGCCTCAAGGAACTCACCGGAAGGCCCAATATCATTCGCCTTATCTGCACCGGAAGCGGCCCTCTCCATGATGTGCTGTCCACCGAGGACGGCAGGGATTTCATCCTTCAGTCACTGAACGACAAGGAACAGTTCCGCTACCTCTTTGCCTGGTTTGTCCGGTTGGAAGACAGGACAAAGAGTGCCATCGACTTGAAGGAAAGACGGGAACTACCTGATGTGACGGGAAATTTTCTGAAGGCCTTCTATGAAATAGACCGGTTGGATGAGGAAAAGAAAAAAGAAGAGCTCCGTAAAATCGCTGAGCAGCAGCCGGAGCTTGTGAGATACAGAAAACTGCTCCATTCCCTCTCTGATGAAAGCCTGCTTCATGCCTTTCAGAAAGCAGAGCTTCTGGGAGCGGAAATGCTGACAAAAGAGGAGGAAAAATGAAAATTACCGATCTTCAGCTCCAGCAGTACGGCATTTATCATGATGCCTCCTGGCAGCCCTCCCAGACGTCCCTCAATATCGTAATGGGAGAAAATGAAAGCGGTAAAACCACTATGCTCCGTTTCATCCGGGATATGCTCTTCGGCTACGGAAGGGGCAAGTGGCAGGGGCGGAAAGGAAATATGGGCTTTGTCCGTTCCGACGGCCAGTTTTACCGCGTATTCCGGAACGAAAAGGAGCAGTGGTTTGAAAATGCAAACCATGTGAAATTTACGGAAGACCTGCCTGCCGCCTGGTGGCACGGTCTCAACCGTTCCATTTATGAAAAGATATTCGCCGTAGGTCTGGAAGACCTGCAGGGCGCCTCCTTCCTGGCCAACGACACCGTGAGGAGTCGTTTCTTCATGCTCCAGGGCGGCGACAAACTGGCTAATGCCAAGGCAGAACTGGAGGAAGCCAAGGGAAAACTCTTCACCTCCAGTGCCCAGGGCAAGAGAAAAATCAACCAGCTGGCTTCTGACTTGGAAGAAGCGGAAAAAGAATTGGATGGCCTTTCCAGACAGGAAAAGGATTTTTCCGACCTCCAGCACCGGCAGGAGGAAATGAAAAAGGAAATCGCCGACCTGCAGTTAAAGCTGGACAAAGATAATGAAGAAAACAGCCGCCTGGAAAAACGGCTGGGTGCCTGGAAATACTATCAGCAGGCGGTGAGCGTGAAGCACCAGCTGGATTTGTCATCCCAGGTTACCATGTTCCCCTCCAACGGCAAGGAACAGTGGAACCAGCTTATGAACCGCATGAAGGTGATTCACGACCAGAAAGAGTCCCTGCAGGAAAAGCTGGATGCCTACAAACCTGTGAAAAAAGAAGAAATCATTCCCTGGATGGGCGTGGAAAACGAGCTGGAAAAGCTCTACGTAGATCTGGGCCAGTGGCGCCAGACCATGGCGGACGCTGAAGAAATGGAAAAGGAAAAATCGGACTGGCGCATCGATTTCGTCAATCTTGGTTATTCCCTTCCCCTGTGGGATCATGCCCTGAATCTGGATAAGCCCTGCGTGAACGTGGACTGGGAAGAGGGGAGACGTCTCTCCAAAAGCCTGGGCGTCAGGAATAATGAGCTCCATTTCTGGGAGCAGCGGGAACCGGAAGTGGAAAAACTTTCCGATGACATGGAGCTGCCGGAAAAGGAAGAATCGGAGTCCGACTGGCAGAATATCGAATCCATGGCCAGTGAGCTGGAGCAGGTGCTTCATGAAGAAGCGGACGTGCAGTCCGAAATGGACAGTATCAGCGCCACGGAGGATAAAAAATTCACTCCCTGGCTGTGGCTCAGCATGGCCTTTGTCCTCATGGCGGCGGGCAGCATAGCTGCCTTTTACATGGCCAAGGCAGGCATTATGTCCATGTACGGCGCCGGCGGCGCCGCAGTCCTTGCTGTCTTATTTTTCTACCTTCACAGCCATGTTATCCATAAAAAGGGAAATACCCTGGAAAAACTGGCTCTTCGCAAAGAAGAGCTGGAAACACTGCGGGAAAAGATGAGCGAAAAATTCCCGGGCCAGGCACCGAAGACGGTGGATGAACTGAAAGCTTTCCATAACCTGATGCAGGAAAAACGGTCCGGTTTCTACAAGGACCAGGCAAAACGCCAGGCCGTTTCCTGGAAAAAGGAAACCATCCGGAAACAGATGCAGCAGCATAAAAATTGGGAAGAAGAAGGAGAAATCCTGACCGAAAAAAGGAATAAGGCGGAAAAAGCCTGGAACGACTGGCTCAAAAGAAACAGCCTTCCAAAAACAGGAGCGGAAAACCTTTCCGCCCTGCAGGAACAGTGGCAGAAGATTTACTCCGCCGAAGGAAAGGGCAAAATCCTTGATTTCCGCCTGGAGCAGATCGACGCCAAACTGGATGCCTTTGCAGCAAGAGCCCAGTCTATCATCAAGGCCACCGGACTTCCCTACGCCGTCAGTCCCGATGGCATAGCCGACATTTACGAAGAAAACCATCGCCGCAGTCTGGAGTGGGAAGCGCTGCAGGAAAAGAATAAGCAGCACGAAGCCTATGAAAAGGAAATGGGCAAGCTGGACGAAGGCTGGGCCTCCTGCCAACGGGAAATGGACACCCTGCTGAACCTTGTTCAGGCTAAAAATGCGGAAGAATTTGCAGAAAAGGTCAATGCCCACGAACATCATGACCAGATTGCAAAGGAATGGGAAAGGGTAAAACAGGACCTTCGCATGTACGCCGGCGGAGAAGAAGAATTTGAAGCCCTCTGGCATGCATTGGAAACAGGCCAGTACGACCAGTGGATGGAAACCCATAATACACTGTCCCGCCGGATCGAAGAGGAATCGGCTAAACTGGGCGAACTCCAGAGAACCCAGGGCGCCATCGACAACGAAATCTTCCGCCTGGCAGGAGACGACTCCATGACCAGTGCCCTCCAGAAAAAAGAAAAAATCGAAGCGGAACTGAAATCCGCCCTGGAAGAATGGCTGACCCTCATGTACACCGAAGAACTTTTGACCCGGGCCCAGACCATTTACGAATCGGGCCGACAGCCGCAGATCATGAAAATGGCCAATGAATTTCTGAAGGACATGACCATGGGGAAATACTCCCTTCATATGGCAGACAATGGAAAGGATATTTTCATCGAAGACAGCACCCATGCTGTGAAAAACGAAAAAATCTGGTCCTCCGGCACCGGCGACCAGGTATTCCTTGCCATCCGCCTAGCCATGGCCCTTTCCTTCGGAGAGCAGATCGAACCGCTGCCCATTGTGCTGGATGACATTTTCGTCCGTTTTGACGAAAAACGGCAGCGGGAAACTCTTCGCTTCCTTATGGAACTGGGGAAGAAACAGCAGATTTTCCTCTTCACCTGCCACGAAAGAACCATGCACATTGCAGAAGAAGTAGGATATGAAAAGGGAACAGGAGAGTTCATCCATCTGTCTGCCGGACAGATCGAGCAGGTAGGGCAGTAGAGGCATCAAACGTCAGAAGGTTGTATTCCCGGACCCAAGAGGGGGGACCTTCGGCGTCACTGCCGGACATTAAGGCGCTCGTTTTATGTGCAGGCTATACTCGAAAAATAGCCTGATTCGACAATGCTGCAGGACTTTCGCCTTCCAAGGGAAGGCGGCTTTGGCACTTCGTCATACATCACTGGCGATGCAAGGGTAAGCACGTAACGTCAGGCTCCTTCTTTGGGTGGCAATTCTGCGTAGAATTGCCAAGTCTGGCAAAGCTGGCCCGCTTAGAAGGATAGTGATTTCATTGGTATGCTTACCCTTGTACGCCCTTTTGCCACTGGGGGGGCATTTTAGCCACAGGGAAGCGTATCAATGGATTCGCTGGTCGCGGGGCTTTCCTGTGAATCCAGTTCCCTTGCCGCCAAAAGGGGAAAGCCACCGGAGTTGGCTGATCGACGTAATGCTTTTCATAAGGTATGATACAGAAAGGTAAATCCGTAACGCTGACTTCATACTCATCGCCCGAGAGGGCGATACCACCACCCTCTGAACCTTTTGAACCTTCTGAACCTTCACACCGAAGGTGTGTCCAAAGGCGAAGCCGCCACCACAACCCTCGGCCCAGGGGGCTGTCTAACCCTTGGACCCCGGGTCCCAAAAGCCTATTCATCCCAAGAATCCTCATCGCCCGCAAAGGCGATGCAGAAAGAAGGTATCCTATTGAACACAGAAAAAACAGTTTCTGCCGAAAGAAAGAAAAAGAAACTCCATATTGAATTTCTTCGCGCTCTCTGTATCTGGCTGGTCATGTTTACCCATACATCCACTGCCGGATTTTCCCTTTTTATCAATCGGCCCGCTTCCTTTTTCTATCCCCTCTATCTGGCAGTGCCTTTTTGGGTGAAGACGGCGGTGCCTATTTTCTTTATGATTTCCGGCGCCCTCCTTCTGGGGAAAGAGGAACCTGTATCAAAAATCTGGAAGAAGAGGATATGGCGGTTCCTGCAGGTAATTTTTGTTTTTTCCTTCATCAACTATGTATGGTTCTACCATAACCTGCCTCTTTCCATTCCCGGTCACATTGCCAAGTTCTTTACCATGCTATACACCTCGGACCTGGCTACGGCTTACTATTTTCTCTATATTTACATTTCCTTCCTTCTCATGCTTCCTGTCTGGAGGAAACTGGTGAAGGCCATGGATGAAAATCTTTACCTTTACCTGATCGGTCTCAATCTCTTCTTTGTAGGGCTGGTGCCGGTGATTTCCTTCCTTATCTTTAAAGGGAGTGCGGAAATGAATTATTTCCTGAATCCCCTTCTGGCAGTGAGCGAACCGACTTTCTACTTTCTTATGGGTTACTGGATTGAAAATGTGCTGCCGGAAAGCTGGCTGACGAAACGAAATCTGGTGAAACTGGGAATGGCGGCACTCCTTGGCACCTGTGTGGCAGGCACCATGACCTGGTATCACGGCGTAGTAGCCGGCGGCATGACGGAAGCTATTTCAGAGCGGTTCTACGACTCCTTCCTTTTCCTCAATACAGCCTTCCTCTTCTGCACCTGCCGCTGGTGGTTTTCCAACCATCATGTGTCGGAAAAGGCGGCCAGGGCGCTGGTATTCTTCGGCAGTATGTCCTTCGGCGTCATGCTTTTTGAGGAAATTACAAGAAACCTCACCCATGTGATTTACACCCATGTACTTTTGAAATATATGTACCGCATCCCCTTCATCGATGCGGTCATCTGGATCTGCATAGCCTACGCCCTGGGTGTAGTGATTACATGGGGAATTAAGAAGATTCCATATTTTGAAAGATTAATATAAGAGCCGCGGAGCGGCTCCGGGCGCAAAGGGGGCTTTGCCTCTCATTTGTATAAAATCGGTTTTGTATGCTTGCGGGCTGGTAAAACCGCACACCCGCAGGGGGTGTCAAATTTTCCCCTTGCATCTCCCATTTCTTTTTGATAAAATAGAAAAGCTTGAGTACAAGTACACATGTCCGTGGATTTCATATCTGTGCCCTCTGACAGGGTGGTTATGGGAGAAGAAGCGGGCAGAGGTTATTAACAGGAGGTTTTTATTATGTCAGTTGTATCCATGAAACAGTTGTTAGAAGCAGGCGTTCATTTCGGTCATCAGACCCGTCGCTGGAACCCGAAGATGGCTCGGTTCATTTTCACCGAACGCAACGGTATCTACATCATTGATCTGCAGAAGACCGTGAAGAAGGTTGAAGAAGCTTATGCTTTCATCCGTGATGTAGCAGCTAAGGGTGAACCGATTCTGTTCGTAGGCACCAAGAAGCAGGCTCAGAATTCCGTGAAGGAAGAAGCTACCCGCTGCAACCAGTTCTATGTAAATGAACGCTGGCTCGGCGGCATGCTCACCAATTTCCGTACCATCCAGACCCGTATCAACCGTCTGAAGGAACTAGAAAAGATGTTTGAAGAAGGCACCACTGACCAGTATCCGAAGAAGGAAGTTATCCTTATGAAGAGAGAACTGGAAAAGCTGGAAAAGAACCTTGGCGGTATCAAAGATATGAAGAGACTGCCCGGAGCTATCTTCATTATCGACTCCAAGAAGGAAGAAATCGCTGTTGCTGAAGCTCATAAGCTCCACATTCCCGTTGTTGCTACCGTTGATACCAACTGCGATCCCGACGTTATCGATTTCCCGATTCCTGCCAACGATGACGCTATCCGCGCTGTAAGACTGCTCACCAGCAAAATGGCTGATGCTGTTCTGGAAGGCCGTCAGGGCCAGCAGGAAGCTGAAGCTGCTGCAGAAGAAGCAGGTGAAGCTGCTGAAGCACCGGCCGAAGAAGCTGCTGCTGAAGACAAGGAATAATCTAATGGTTCGGGGGCCCTTTACCCCCCCCCCGGGGCACTGCCCCCTCTTTATCTGACAAACACCTTGAATTTTATGATGGAGGTCATAAGATGAAAATCACAGCTAGTATGGTAAAAGATCTGCGTACTAAAACCGGTGCAGGCATGATGGACTGCAAAAAGGCACTGGTTGAAGCTGAAGGCGATATGGACAAGGCTGTTGATATTCTCCGCGAAAAGGGCCTGTCCCAGGCTGCGAAGAAGGCAAGCCGCGTAGCTGCTGAAGGTGCTGTAGTTTCCGCTATCTCCGAAGATGGCAAAACCGGTACCATCGTTGAAGTCAACTGCGAAACCGACTTTGTTGGAAGCAACGAAGACTTCAGAGCTCTGGCTCACTCTATTGCCCAGCAGATTATTGCCGTAAATCCTGCCGATGTGGAAGCTCTCCTGGCATCCGACCTGAACGGCAAGACTGTTAAAGATACCGTAACCGAAGCTGTTGCTAAAATCGGCGAAAACATTTCCGTACGTCGTTTCGTACGTTACGAAAGCGCTGAAGGCAAAGTTTACAGCTATATCCATGGCGGCGGCAAGATTGGCGTTCTGGTTGAAGTTAAAGGCGGAGACGACGAACTGGGCAAGGACATTGCCATGCAGGTCGCTGCAGCTAATCCTTCATACCTTAACCGCACCGAAGTTCCGCAGGCTGAAATCGAACATGAAAAAGAAGTTCTTGCAGTGGAAGCAAGAAACGAAGGCAAACCTGAAAAGATCATCGAAAAGATGGTTCTTGGCAGAATCAACAAGTACTACAAGGAAGTATGCCTTGTTGACCAGGAATTCATTAAAGACGGCGATCTCACCATTGCCAAACTCCTGAAGTCCAAGAATGCGGACGTTCTCCGTTTTGCCCGTTTCCAGCTGGGTGAAGGCATCGAAAAGAAGCAGGAAAACTTTGCGGAAGAAGTTGCTTCCTTCATCAAGAAGTAATTCCCGTCGTACATCCACAAAACCTGAAGGAGGACATCGCACGATGTCCTCTTTTTTTACGCCGTCCTGCCTCAACCGCGCTTTGTGACATTTTTCAAATTTATCGCTTTTTCAGGGCACCGGAGTTTTTCAAGAGGCGGCGGATGTGCTATAATAAACACAACATGAAGGGGCGAACTTCAATGCCCTTCAATATTGCTTGTGTCCCGGCAGGAGGCTCCGTCCCGGAACGCGGGCAGCATACAGAGAAACAGATAAAGAGGAACAGGAGGGCTGGCAACGTGACCGATCAATTGAAATACAGGCGTGTCGTGCTGAAACTCAGCGGGGAGGCCCTGGCAGGGGCGAAGGGATTCGGCATCAATCCGGAAACCGTCAATTCCATCGCCAGACAGATCAAGGAAGTGCAGGAACGGGGGCTGGAAGTCGCTGTCGTTAACGGCGGCGGCAACATCTGGCGTGGCCTTTCGGGCGCCAACAAGGGTATGGACCGTGCGCAGGCCGACTATATGGGCATGCTGGCGACGGTCATCAATTCCCTGGCCTTGCAGGACGCCCTGGAGCAGCTCGATGTCCCGACACGTGTCCAGACGGCTATCGAGATGCGGCAGATTGCGGAACCCTACATCCGGCGCCGGGCAGTCCGGCACCTGGAAAAAGGACGTGTCGTCATTTTTGCGGCCGGCACAGGCAATCCGTATTTTTCCACTGACACGACGGCTGCCCTGCGTGCCGCTGAAATTGAGGCCGATGCCATCCTCATGGGAAAGAACGGCGTCGACGGTGTGTATGATTCCGATCCGGCCGTCCACAAAGATGCCCGGAAATTCGACCATCTCAATTACATCGATGTCATCAACCGCCATCTGAACGTAATGGACTCGACGGCCATCTCCCTGTGCATGGACAACGACATCCCCATTGTAGTATTCAACATCGAAACCCCCGGTAACATCCTGAAAGCCGCTCAGGGAACCGTTGTGGGAACCACCGTAGGAGGCGAACAATAATGTCAGTCGTAGAGGATTTACTCACCGCGAACGAAGCGAAAATGAAGAAGGTCATTTCCCATCTGAAGGAAGACCTGGCCAGCCTGCGCGCCGGCCGTGCCACTCCGGCACTGTTGAACAAGGTTACCGTGGACTATTACGGCGCGCCCACGCCGATCAACCAGGTTGCCAACGTGACCGTTCCGGAACCCCGCATGATCGTCATCACGCCGTGGGACAAGACCATGATTAAGGAACTGTCCCGTGCCATCATGGCTTCCGATCTGGGTCTGACCCCGAACAGCGACGGGACCTGCATCCGCCTGAACATGCCGATGCTGACGGAAGAGCGCCGCAAGGAGCTCGTCAAGACGGCCCGCAAACATACGGAAGAGGCCCGCGTCTCCATCCGCAATATGCGCCGTGACATCATCGAAGGCATCAAGAAGGCTGAAAAGGCGAAGACCATCACGGAAGACGATTCCGAAGACGGGCAGGACCAGGCCCAGAAACTGACGGACAAGGTAATGAAGGAAGTCGACAAAGTCATTGCCGCCAAAGAAAAGGAAATCATGGAAGTCTGAGGCACCGGCTTATGAAGGAAACAGACGCGCCGGATGTAGTGTCCCTGCCGCTGGAAAAAGCGGAAGAAGCCCTGCGTGAGGCGCATTGGGAATATGAAGTCAGAACGGTGCCGCCGGCTTATGGCAAGGAAGACGGCGGTACCACCCTCAAAGCGTATGTTGTCCGGCAGCAGCTGCTGCCTCAACATAAAGCAGTCATCACTGTCATGTATAAGAAGAGAAGGGAGGTTCACTGAAATGGCATTCAAAATCGACTCCGACGCCTGCGTAGGCTGCGGTACCTGTGCCAGCGTCTGCCCCGTAGGCGCCCCGAAAGAAGACGGCAACGGCAAATACGAGATTGACGCCGGTACCTGCGTGGAATGCGGCGCTTGTGCTGCAAACTGCCCGGTCAGCGCCATCAGCCAGGATTAAACCTGACGCGGTCTGAAACAATCAGGCGCCCTTCCCTTGCGGGAAGGGCCGCCCGTTTTGTTTTTACGGACCTTCTCTTGCAACAGGAGACCATCTATGTTCGACCAAATCTTTGGAAATGTGATTCAGCCCATGCCCTGCACGGTGGACGTGGATACGGCCGGCCTCCGGGCAGACAACATCCCCCGGCACATCGCCATCATCATGGATGGCAACGGGCGTTGGGCCAAAGCACAGGGGAAAGTGCGCACGTACGGTCATAAAGCCGGCGCCGAAACCCTGAAGACCATTGTCCGGGCCGCCAACGACCTGGGGGTCAAAATCATCACTGCCTATGCGTTTTCAACGGAAAACTGGAAACGGCCCGTCACGGAAATCCATTTCATCATGGAGCTGTTGAGCCGTTACCTGACAAATGAAATCCAGGACTTCCATGATAACAACGTGCAGGTCCGCTTCATGGGGTCCCGCGAGGGGCTGCCCGGCGTCATCTGCCAAAAGATGGATTACGCCACCGAGGTGACGAAGGACAACACGGGCCTGATCTTAAACTTAGCCATCAACTACGGCGGCAGGGCGGAAATCCTCCATGCCGTAAAGGGTATCGCCGCGCGCATCCAGGACGGAAGCCTGTCCGCAGATGCCATCGATGCCTCCGTATTCGAAGATAATCTGTATTCCCGCGGTCTGCCGGACCCCGATCTGTTGATCCGCACCGGCGGCGACCAGCGGATCAGCAATTTCCTGCTCTGGCAGATTGCCTATGCGGAAATGTGGACCACCAAGGTCTGTTGGCCCGACTTTACGCCGGCCATGCTGGTGGAGGCCATCGCCTCCTTCCAGAAGCGCGAGCGCCGTTTCGGCGGCTTGATCCAGAAATGACCGGCCTTTCCGCAGGTTCAACCTAAAACTGTTCAAAGGACTGAAACAAAAGTGTTCAAACGCATCTTAACCGCCATCATCGGGATTCCTATCGCCGTGTTCATCGTCACCAGGGGCGGCTGGCTCTTCATGGCTGCCGTCATGCTCCTGGCCGTCACAGGCTGGCGTGAATTCGCCCGTATGGCGGCCTCCAGGGGACATGACATATATATCCTGACCTCGGCGCTGCCCGTGTTCCTCATGCAGGCAGCGGCCGGATTCGCACGTCCCGACCTGCTGCTGCCCATCCTGACCGTCGCCACCCTGGGCATCCTCTTCGAAGGATTGTTCCGCCATTGCCAGTACGGCGAGACGGACTGGCCTGCCCATACCTCCCTTTCAACCTGTGCGTTGCTTTACACAGGACTGCTTTTTGCCCATGTGATCCTGCTGCGTGAATACCCGGGTGCCGGCATCTCCGTCCTGGGACTTCCCTTCGCCAGGGGCGAGGCAGCCGTATGGATGGTCCTGCTAGGTACCTGGGCCAGCGACACCTTCGCCTATTTCTTCGGCATGGCTTTCGGCAAGCACAAATTCTGTTCCGTCAGTCCTAAAAAGTCCATGGAGGGAGCCGTAGCCGGGTTTGTATGGTCTTTCGCCATTACAGCCGCCATGGCGCACTGCTGGCTGGGCGCGACGGCTGCCGCAGCCTGCCTGCTGGGCCTGACCGTCGCCTTCTGCGCGCCTGTCGGGGACCTGGTGGAATCCATCCTGAAACGGTCCTTTAAGATCAAGGACTCGGGCAACTTCTTCCCGGGACACGGCGGCGTGCTGGACCGGATGGACAGCCTGCTCTTTGCGGCACCGGCCGCGTATTACGTCATGAAATTCTTAGGTGTCTGACGGCACCCTTGGGAGGAAACATGAAGAACCTCACGATACTCGGAAGTACCGGTTCCATCGGCCGGCAGACCCTGGAAGTGGCCGCCGCCAATCCGGGCCGGTTGAAGGTGCGGGCCCTGGCGGCGCACCGCAACGTGGACCGGATGCTGGAACAGATCCGCCAATTCAAGCCGGATCTAGCTGTCCTGACGGATCCTGCCGCGGCAGAGGAACTGAAACGGCAATATGATGGGAAGACAGAAATCCTGAGCGGGGAAGAAGGCCTCCTGGCTGCCGCCACCTGGGAAGAAACGGATACAGTGCTCGGCGCCATGGTCGGCTACGCCGGCCTGCGTCCCACCCTCGCCGCCATCAACAGCGGCAAGGACATCGCCCTGGCCAATAAGGAAACCCTGGTGGCGGCGGGACACCTCGTGATGGAAGCCGTGGCGGAAAACCATGTCCGCCTGACGCCTGTGGACAGTGAACACAGCGCCATTTTCCAGTCCCTGCGCAGCGGTACGCATGACGAAGTCAAGCGCATCATCCTGACCGCTTCCGGCGGTCCCTTCCTCGGCATGAGCCGGGAAGAACTGGCCCATGTGACGGTGGAGCAGAGCCTGCACCATCCGAACTGGAACATGGGCAGGAAGGTCACCGTCGACAGTTCGACCCTGGCCAATAAAGGGTTGGAAGTCATAGAGGCCCACTGGCTCTTCCATGTACCTTACAGCAAAATCAACGTCGTCATCCACCCCCAGAGCATCGTCCATTCCCTGGTGGAGTTCTGCGACGGCGCCGTCATCGCGCAGATGGGCATACCCGACATGAAGCTGCCCATCCAGTACGCTTTCTCGTTCCCGGACCGTTATCCCAGCGCCTACGGGCAGCTCGATCTGGTCAAGGCCAGCCCCCTGACCTTCCTCGAGCCGGACCTGGAAACGTTCCCGGCCCTGGCCGTCGCTATCGCCTGCGGGAAAGAAGGAGGTACGCTGCCCTGCGTATTCAACGCGTCCAATGAAGTCTGTGTCAACGCCTTCCTGCAGGGACGGATCCGCTATCTGGACATCCCTGAACTGATCCGGCGTACTGTGGACGCACACAGAAACGTATCCCGTCCCGGCATCGAACAGATTGAAGAGACGGACGCGCAAACCCGCCGTTACACGGAAGGCCTCATCGCCAGCCTGTGACGGGAAAGGAGTTTTCAGTGTTTGTAACGATTCTGGCCTGCATCTTCGTCTTCGGCGTGCTCATCTCCATTCATGAGTTCGGCCACTTCATCACGGCGAAGCTGACCGATATGAGGGTCGATGAATTCGCGATTGGTTTCGGACCGGAAATCTGGCAGAAACAGAAGGGGGAGACCCTCTATTCCTTACGGTTGCTGCCCTTGGGCGGCTATAACCGCATTGCCGGCATGGATCCCGATGATCCGCCGGACCTGGACCGCGGGTTCAATTCCAAATCCGTCTGGGCCCGCATGTTCGTGATTCTGGCCGGTTCCCTCATGAACCTGCTGCTGCCGGTCTTCATCTTC
>DCJJ01000094.1:0-184 GCA_002320515.1 Dialister sp. UBA1703
AGAGTCTGCTTTTATAAGAAATTTGATGCACTGCTTCGTTATAGGACTTCTTAAATAGTTCGGCTCAGAGGGGCGTATGGCATCCATGGGGCTGCGGCCCGCGGCGCCAAAGGTTGTGGCTACTGAGGCGGCAGGGACAAAAGTTGTGGACGCAAGGGTATAGGGAAGCACTGATTAATTCGCA
>DCJJ01000094.1:267-11060 GCA_002320515.1 Dialister sp. UBA1703
CGTCGACTTATTCCTTGCATTGAATAAAAATGCAAGAATGAAATCCGATAACGATTTAATCAGCGCTTCCATAGAGACGGGACGTTGAGTCTTTATTCCCCAGTCCCAAACCCACAACTTTGGCCTTTTTATTGAGAATGATAATATGCGGTAGTCATTGAGAATAGGAGTAAAAGGTGATAAAATAAACAGGAAAATAAGTAATGAGAATTGAGGAACTTTTATGAATACAGATAAACAGAATTATAAGTGGAATATCAAAATCGATGGGACGGGGGAAGAGGCGGTGCCTGCTTTCTTTTCTTCCTATCATATACCCCATGGGCTGGGACGAATCCTGATGCACCGGGGGATTGACAGCGAGGAGAAGCTGTCCCATTTCCTGTATGATGATTTGAGCTGTCTTTCGGATCCATTCCTTATGAAGGGCATGGACAGGGCGGTAGAGCGTATTTTAATGGCCATAGAGGGCCATGAAAAAATCGTGGTGTATGGAGACTATGATGTGGACGGCATTACATCCACGTCCATTATGATGCGCTGTCTTTCGTCCCTTTCCGCCGACGCAGGTTACTATATTCCCCAGCGGGAAAAAGAGGGGTATGGCCTGAACCGGGAGGCTTTGGAAAAGCTGTCAGGGGAGGGATACAGCCTTCTTATTACGGTGGACTGCGGTATCAGTTCTGCAGATTTGATTTCCAAAGCGCCAGAGGGCCTTGACATCATCGTCACGGATCATCATACGCCGCCGGCGGTGCTGCCTTCTTGTGTGGCTGTGCTGAATCCTCATCAGGCGGACTGCCCCTATCCCTACAAAGAGCTGGCAGGCTGCGGCGTGGCTTATACGCTGTGCCGGGGGCTTTATCTGAAGCGCTTTGGCAGGGATTATGACGGTACGGTGGAGCTGGCAGCCCTTGGCACCATTGCGGATGTGGTTTCTCTTACAGGGGAGAACCGGATCCTTGTGAAGGAGGGGATGAAACGGTTCGTCCGCACCCCCATCAAGGGGCTGGCAGCGCTTTTGAAGGCGGCGGGCATTGTCCATGATGATGCCACTGCCGTTACCAGGGCGGACCAGGTGTCCTTCGGCCTGGCGCCCAGGCTGAATGCAGCGGGCCGCATAGCCCATGCGTCGGAGGGGGTGCGTCTTATGACCACTTCGTCTGCGGAGGAGGCGGAAAAGCTGGCAGAAAGGCTTTGTGAAATCAATATGACCCGCCAGCAGATCGAGCGTACGATTTTTGACCAGGCAAAGGAGCGGATAGCAGAGCTTGGTATAGAAAAGGATATGGCCCTTGTGGTGGACGGGAAGGACTGGCATCCCGGGGTTATCGGCATCGTGGCTTCCCGCATTCTGGAGTCCTATCATCGTCCGGTTTTCGTCATTACTGTCCGTGACGGCGTGGGGAAGGGTTCCTGCCGAAGCATTCCTGCTTTTAATATTTACGAAGCCCTGTCCCGTGAGTCGGATATTCTCCTCCAGTTTGGCGGCCACAAGATGGCAGCAGGCTTTTCCATTGCAGAGGACAAGATTCCGGAGTTCAGGCGCCGCATGAACGAATATGCGGCAGAGGTGCTTACAGAGGAGGACTGCATTCCGGTGCTGGATGTGGAGGAGGAGCTCTCCATGGATGATATCAGTCTTGATTTCATTCATTCCCTGGATCTTCTGGAACCCTGCGGTGCGGATAATCCGAAGCCCCTCTTTTCCATCAGGGGCGCCTTTGTGGAAACGGCCCGCCATATGGGGGCTGACGGACGCCATTTCAAGTGCCAGCTGTCGGGAAAGGACAGTCTGGTGGATGCCATTTTCTGGGGCGTAGGGGAAGAAAATCCCTGCCAGGCCGGGGATGTGGTGGATATGGTCTTTGAGCCGGAGGTGCATGAGTGGTACGGTGAGCATGTACAGCTTATCGGCAAGGATATCCGTGAGGAGGATATGCGCCTTCTGGACAGGGATTATCTGGCCGATGTATACAGGAAGCTTTCCGCCATTCTCCGCAATATGGCCAAGCCGGTGCGGGAGGTGCATTACCTCATGGGGAAGAAATATGATTTCGAGCCTGTCCGGCTGGGTATGGCGCTGGCAGTTTTCGAAGAGCTGGCCATCCTGTCCCGTTTCAGCCGGAACGGAGAGGATTTCTACCAGAAACGAATCATCGGCGGCAAGCTGAATTTATTAAATTCTTCCATTTATAGAAAGCACAGGATGCAGGGAGGTGGACGAAATGGATGAAACCATGGACAAAAAGAAAAGGATAGAGGATGAGGAACTGGCAGAGGGGCCGGTGAAGGCTACCAATCTGGCAGGGGTATTCAACCAGAATCTGAATGAGGAAACCATTCATACCGATGCCTCCGCCTCTACTCTGGCTGAGTTCCTGATTCATCAGGAAGAATATGTAGAGAAGCAGAAGCAGAAAAAGGACTGGGGCGGCGAGAAGGAAGAAGAATACAAACGCCTCATGGATAAGGTGAAAACCTATATCAAAAACCCAAAGAGTCTGGAGGCCATCCAAGAGGCCTATGAGCTGGCGGACAAGGCCCATGCCGCCCAGGTGCGTGCTACCGGTGAGCCTTACATCATCCATCCCCTGGCAGTGGCCTATATTCTGGCAGAGCTGGAAATGGACGCCCAGGGTATTATTGCCGCCCTTCTTCACGATGTGGTGGAGGATACGGAGTATACGCTGGAAGATATTAAGATGATGTTCGGCGAGGAAGTGGCTTTCCTGGTGGACGGGGTTACGAAGCTGTCCCAGTTCCACTATAAGGATAAGGAAGACCAGCAGCTGGAAAATTTCCGTAAAATGTTCTTGGCCATGGCCAAGGATATCCGGGTGGTGGTCATCAAACTGGCGGACCGGCTCCATAATATGCGGACTTTGGGCGTTTTCCGGCGGGAAAAGCAGCAGCGCATTGCCAAGGAAACTATTGAAATCTACGCGCCCCTGGCCCATCGCTTGGGAATTTACAATATTAAGTGGGAACTGGAGGATCTCTGTTTTCACTATCTCCATCCTGAGGAATACTATGATCTGGTGCGCCAGATGAAGCAGAAGCGGAAGGCCCGGGAGGAAATCGTCAATGATACCATGCGGGTGCTTCACGACCACATCGAGGAAGCGGGAATCAAGGCTGCCATTACAGGACGGCCTAAGCATTTCTACAGTATTTATAAGAAAATGAAAAGGGACAATAAAGACCTGTCCCAGATTTATGACCTCTATGCGGTGCGGGTCATTGTGGATACCATTCCCCAGTGTTATGCGGTGCTGGGCATTGCCCATTCCCTTTGGAAACCGCTGCCCAACCGGTTCAAGGACTATATCGCCGTGCCGAAGCCCAATATGTACCAGTCCCTTCATACCACCGTCATCGGTACCAGGGGACAGCCTGTAGAAATCCAGATCCGTACCTGGGAAATGCACCATATTTCCGAATACGGCGTGGCAGCCCACTGGCGGTACAAGGAAGGGAAGCAGGCAGGGTCCAAGGATTTTGACGCGAAAATCAGCTGGCTCCGACGCATTCTGGAATGGCAGGATACGAGCAACCCCAAGGAATTCATGAATGCCCTGAAACTGGATGTTTTCTCCGATGAAGTCTTCGTATTTACGCCTAAGGGGGATGTGATTAATCTGCCGAAGGGTTCCATTCCCATCGATTTTGCCTACCGTATCCATACGGAGGTAGGAAACCGGTGCGTAGGGGCCAAGGTGAATAATAAGATCGTACCGCTGGATACGAAGCTGAAGAACGGCGATATCGTTTCCATTATTACTTCCAAAACAGGAAAGCCCAGCTACGACTGGATCAATATGGTAGGTGCCGCCGATTCCAAAGCCAAAATCAGAAGCTGGTTCAAGAAGGAAAACCGCAGCGAAAATATTTCCAGAGGCCAGGAAGTGCTCATCCAGGAGGCGGACCGTCTAGGCTATGAGTGGAAAAAGCTCATTGCCAAGGACCGGCTGGCCCAGGTGGCTAAGACCTTTAACAACATGAGCATAGATGACATGCTGGCGTCCGTGGGGTTCGGCGGTGTGGCAGTGAAGAGCGTCATGCTGAAACTGACGGAGCTTTACAAGCGGGAGCTGAATGCCCAGAAGCCTACGGCCCAGAAGACGGCCAAGGCTCTGGAAAACCTGAAGATGAGGAGCGTGAAAACCCGCTCCAACAGCGGCATCCTGGTGAAGGGGGAAGAAGGGCTGGTGGTGCACCTGTCCAAGTGCTGCAACCCCGTGCCAGGCGACGATATTGTAGGATTTGTCACCAGAGGCCGTGGCGTGTCGGTCCATCGGGCAGACTGTCCCAATGCCATCAATTTCCCCGATAAGGACCGCATGATCGACGTGTCCTGGGAAGAGCAGACCAGCAGCATGTTCCTTGTGACCATCGAAGTCATCAGCTACGACCGGACAGGCCTCATGGCGGACATACTGGCTGCTTTGACGGAGATGAAACTTTCCGTGTCCACGGCAAATGTGAAGGTGGAAAACAACGGCATGGCAGTCATGCATCTGGGCATCCAGATCAAGGATCTGCAGCAGCTGGACTTTATTATGACGAAAATCAGAAGAATCAAGGGCGTCCATTCGGTGAGACGCATGCATTCAATGCAGGGGGATGGAAAATGAGAGCAGTCGTACAGCGCTGCAACTGGTGCAGAGTAGATTCGGAGGGGAAGGAAGTATCCTCCATTGGGAAGGGACTTTCTGTCCTTCTGGGCGTGAAAAAGGGAGATACGGAAAAGGATGCGGACTATATTGCCGACAAAATCCTCCATCTCCGTATATTTGAAGACGAAGCGGGGAAATTAAATCTTTCCCTTCTGGATATTAAAGGAGAGCTGTCCATTGTGTCCCAGTTCACCCTCTACGGCGATGCCCGCCATGGCAGACGGCCCAGCTTTACGGAAGCCGAGGCGCCGGACAAGGCGGATGAACTGTACAAAAAGGTGGTGGAAAAGTGCGAAAAGGAGGGGGTTGCTGTAGGCACCGGCGTTTTCCGTACCTATATGAAGGTGGCCCTTGAAAATGACGGACCTGTCACCATCCTTCTGGACAGTGAAAAGAATTTTTAATGGAGATGCATGATGAAGATTATGTACATGGTCCTTGGACCATTTATGACAAACACCTACATCCTGTACAATGAGGAAACCATGGAGGGGCTGGTGGTGGATCCCTCCTTTACGCCGGACCATTATATCAAGGCCATTCAGGACAAGAAGATCCGCCTTCTGTCCATTTTCCTTACCCATGCTCATGTGGATCATATGGCCGGCATGAATGAGCTGAGGCGCGCCTTCCCCGATGCCAAAATGTACATGGATAAAAGGGACCGGCCTTTCCTGCAGGATGCAGAAAGAAATCTGTCCTCCATGTTTCCTGTGCCTACTCTGGTGGATGACGCCGATGTGTGGGTGAAGGATGGGGATGAAATCGAAACCTGTGGGTACACTTTCCGGGTCATTGACACAGCCGGCCATACGCCCGGCGGGATTTCCTTCTATTTACAGAAGGAAGGTATAGTCTTTACAGGAGACTCCCTCTTCCAGGGCTCCATCGGCCGTACCGATTTTCCCGGCGGCAGCATGAAGGAGCTCACCGGCAGCATTAAGAAGAACCTTTTTTCCCTGCCTGACAGCACAGTGGTCCTTTCGGGCCATGGAAATCAGACCACCATCGGAGAAGAAAAGAGGAGCAATCCCTTCCTCACCGGAGGCATCCTATGAAATGGGGCGTTGAATTCTGGCTCCGCGTAGTCATTGCGGCCGCTTTCGCAGCGGTCATCATCGCGGCGCCGTCGGTGCTTTTCCCCTTTGTGGTATCCCTGATTATTACCACCCTTTTAAATCCGGTGGCCCATGCGGTGTACGGACAGGCGCAGAAAATGGGATGGAAAAAGTTTCCCTATGACCTGGCCATCCTCTTTTCCTTTGCACTCTTCATTGCAGTGATTTATCTCATTGCAGTCCATATCTTTGTGCCTTTTATTTCTGAATTTCGGGAATTCATCAAAAGTGTACCTGGCATGCTGGCAGCGGTGCAGCAGGCCGTTCCGGAACTGGAAAAGGAGTATCAGCTCTCCCTCCTGCCGCCGGAAGCCAAGGCCCTTCTGGCCCGCGTCCTGCAGGACATCGGCGAATACACCCTGAAAATCGCTTCTTTCAGCCTGTCTGCCATTTTCACCTTTGCCAGCACGGTGGTGGAACTGATCGTGGTTCCTTTCATCACCTTCTACATGATGAAAAAGGGCGGGTACTTCGTAAATGCATTCATCCATATTTTCCCCGACCGCTTCCATAACCATCTGGAACAGCTTTTCAGGGAAATCCATTTCGTGCTGAATGCCTACATCCGGGGACAGCTTCTTCTTTCCACCCTCATGGCGGTGGTAGTTTTCATCGGTATGTGGACTTTGGATATTCCTTATCCACTGGTCATCGGCCTTCTGGCAGGCATTGTGGAAATGATTCCTTTAATCGGGCCGATTATCGGCGCCATTCCGCCGGTCCTTCTTGGCCTCCTCCAGGGAACCGCCGTCATGCTGCAGGTCATCGTTTTCTACGTTATCGTGCAGCAGGTGGACGGTCATTTCGTCATGCCCAAGCTGATGGGCAGCATTATCAATGTGCATCCTGTGGCCATTATTGCCGGCGTCCTCATCGGCGGCAAAATTTTCGGTGTCCTGGGCATGATGATTGCAGTGCCCCTAGTGGCGGTGCTGCAGATTCTTCTGAAGCACATGTGGTTCTACGACAGATATAAACGAGTACGGTGATGGAGGAAATATGCGAAATATGAAAAAATCAACGGTTATGAATACCCTGAGAAAGAAAATCAGGGAGCATAAGTATAAATTTACCACCCAGCGGCAGATCATCCTGCAGGCCTTCCTGGACAGCAAAGAAAACCATATGAGCGCAGAAGATGTGTATGAAATGGTGCGGGATGAAAATCCGGACATCGGCCTGGCCACTGTTTACCGCTCTCTGGAACTTTTCACACATCTGGAACTTCTGAAAAAACTGGACTTCGGCGACGGCAGAAGCCGTTACGAACTGAACGACCACAACCTTTCCCATTCCCATCACCATCTCATCTGTCTGGGCTGCGGAAAGGTGACAGAATTTTCCTATGATTTCCTCAATGAAGTGAAGGATAAAATTAAAAAGGAAAATGGTTTCAATATAGTGGATTACCAGCTGAAATTCTACGGCTACTGCAAGGACTGCGTGAAGAAAAACCGGAATCTGTAAGATAGTGAGCTGGTGGGCTGGGAAAACCAGGGAGCCGCGCCTGCGGCGCGATGGAGGGGACTCCCTTTGGCGCAGCAGCACAACATTCCCCTCTGAACCCTCTGAACCTTAGGAGCCGGGGGCTCCGTCCATGCCCCGTCCAATTTCAATTTGCCAATATACCCCGTAAGATGGTACAATTTAATTTGTTAGTGTAATCGGAAAGAGGGAAGCCCCTTTTCGAAAGAATGCCTTTGCAGGTAGTTCTGCAAAAATAAAGAGGTGTCGTTATGCAGGCATTAAAAGGAACCCATGATATTCTGCCTGAAGAAGTGTACAAGTGGGATTATATGGAAGGAGTGATCCGGGATGTATGTGCCCGGTACGGATACAAGGAAATCCGGACTCCTATTATTGAAGCCACCGAGCTGTTCCAGCGCGGTATCGGCGATACCACCGACGTGGTAACGAAGGAAATGTATACATTTACAGACAGGGGAAACCGTTCGGTTACCCTTCGTCCGGAAAATACGGCCTCTGTGGTAAGGGCCTATCTGGAACATAAAATGTACGGCGATCAGCAGGTACATAAGATGTTCTATATCGGTTCCATGTTCCGCTATGACCGTCCCCAGGCCGGGAGGTACAGGGAATTCCATCAGTTTGGTCTGGAAGTGCTTGGTGCATCTTCCCCTCTGGCTGATGCAGAAGTTATTGCCATGGCCTGCGAAATTTTCCACAAGCTGGGGCTGAGAGACCTGGATCTCCACCTGAATTCCATTGGTGATAAAAATTGCCGTCCTGCTTACCGCCAGAAGCTCATCGAATTTTTCGAAGGGAAAAAGGATCAGCTCTGTGACGACTGCAGGGAAAGACTTTATAAGAATCCTCTCCGTATTCTGGACTGCAAGGAGGAAGGCTGCAAAAAAGCATCCGTCGGCGCTCCGGAAATTACGGATTATCTCTGTGATGACTGCCATGCAAAATTTGAGGCAGTAAAACATTATCTTGATGGCCTTGGTATTTCCTATACCGTGGACCCACGGCTGGTGAGAGGTCTTGATTACTACACCAATACAGCCTTTGAAATCCAGTATCCGCCTCTGGGCGCCCAGAGTGCCGTATGCGGCGGTGGAAGGTATGACGGACTGGTAGAGGAAATCGGAGGTCCTTCCACACCGGGCATCGGCTTTGCCATCGGTCTGGAACGTCTCCTTCTGGCTCTGGAAATGCAGAATCTCATTCCTGCTCCCAAATCCCGGAAGAGGGTCTACATTGCGGCTCTTGGGGAAGACGCAGTGGCGGAAGGATTTAAAATCCAGGAAGAACTGCGCGGCCTGGGCGTACTTACCGATATGGACCTTCAGGGCAGAAGCCTTAAGGGCCAGATGAAACAGGCAGGTAAGCTGGATTCCCAGTTTACGGTCATCATCGGAAGCAACGAACTGGAAAAGGGAGCAGCTGCTGTGAAGAATATGGCAGATGGAACCCAGGAGGACATTCCCTTTGCTGAGGTAGCCGGTTATATTTCAAAGGAAGAACATCACTCGTAAGAGTTGATTCTTTTATAAATTATTTTAAAGAGGTGCTCTAATATGGAAACAATGGCAGGGATGAGAAGATCCTGCGGATGCGGTAAGGTAACAGAAAACGACTGTGGCAGGGAACTGACACTGGCAGGGTGGGTGAATACCCGACGTGACCATGGCGGTCTGATTTTCATCGACCTCCGCGACAGAAGCGGTATTGTACAGCTGGTTTTAAGCCCCCAGTACGGTGAAGAAGCTTTCCACAAAGCAGAAGGCGTAAGAAGTGAATACGTGCTGGCAGTCAAAGGTAAAGTTCGTGAAAGAAGCGCTGACACCGTCAACCCGAAAATGAAGACCGGCAAGGTGGAAGTGGTAGTTTCCGAACTCCGCGTCCTGAACAAGGCAAAAACTCCGCCATTTTATGTGGAAGACGGCATTGATGTAGATGAAAATGTACGCCTGAAATACCGTTATATCGATCTCAGACGTCCGGAAATGCAGAACCATCTCATTATGAGACATAAGATTGTCCATGAAATGAGAACATTCCTGGATGAAAACGATTTCCTTGAAATCGAAACCCCCATGCTTACCAAGAGCACCCCGGAAGGGGCCAGAGACTACCTGGTACCGAGCCGTGTGAACCCGGGCAAGTTCTATGCACTGCCCCAGTCCCCGCAGCTCTTCAAACAGCTGCTCATGGTATCCGGCATGGAAAGATACTTCCAGGTTGCCCGCTGCTTCCGCGATGAAGATCTCCGCGCCGACCGCCAGCCTGAATTTACCCAGCTGGATATGGAACTGTCCTTCGAAGACCAGGATTTCATCCTTGACCTCATGGAACACATGATGCAGAGAGTCTTCAAGAAAGTACTGAACCGGGATATCGAAATTCCCTTCAAGAGAATCAAATGGGATGATGCCATGAATCTCTACGGCTCCGATAAACCGGATCTCCGTTTTGACATGCACTTCTACAATATTTCCGACCTTCTCCGGGATACAGGATTCAAGGTATTCCGCTCCGTTCTTGACAATGGCGGCGTAGTGAAAGCCATCAACGTCAAGGGCGATGCTGCTATTCCCCGCCGTGAACTGGACGGCCTGGTGGACTATGTAGGCCACTATGGCGCCAAGGGCCTGGCATGGATCGGCTTCAACGAAGACGGCAGCCTGAAATGCCAGATTACAAAATTCCTGGGTGAAGACAAAATCCGTGAAATCGGCAAAGCCTGCGAAGCTGAAAAGGGCGACCTTGTCCTCATCATTGCCGACAAGCCGAAGGTAGTGGCCCAGGCTCTGGGCGAACTGCGTCTGGAAATGGCACGCCGCATGAACCTCATTGACCCCAACGAATTCTGCTTCCGCTGGGTTACCGATTTCCCCATGTTCGAATACAGCGAAGAAGAACACCGCTATGTAGCTGAACATCATCCATTCACCGCACCTCGTGATGAAGATGTACAGTACCTCCTCACCGACCCCTCCAAGGTTTATGCCAAGGCCTATGATATGGTACTGAACGGCGTAGAAGCAGGCGGCGGCTCCCTCCGTATCTATCAGGAAGACCTGCAGGAAAAGGTATTCAAAGCCATCGGCATTTCCCAGGAAGAAGCAGAGCAGAAATTCGGCTTCCTCCTGGATGCATTCAAGTACGGTGCTCCGCCCCATGCAGGCATTGCCCTGGGCCTTGACCGTCTCGTCATGCTCATGCTGCATCTGGACTCCATCCGCGACGTTATCGCTTTCCCGAAGACCCAGAGTGCCATCGATCCGCTCACCCAGGCTCCGTCTACTGTAGCAGACAAGCAGCTGAAGGAACTTCATATCAAAGTAGATATTAAGAAGGAAAAAGACCTCTTCGAAAAAGCATAAATCTTTGCTTAGTGTAAAATTTTACTCGGTAGGGGAATTTTTCCAGAAACAATAAAAAAGGAAAGCCTCCCATTGAGTGGAAATGTTATAATTTCAGTGCACAGATAAAACAAAGAAAGGGCTTTCCTCATGGATATTATAACAAA
>DCJJ01000041.1 GCA_002320515.1 Dialister sp. UBA1703
TTCATATCTCTCGTTTCCCCTTGAGGTGGCAAAGGAACTGGATTCATAGGGGAGCCACGCGACCCGCGAATCCAGTGACATGCTTCCCACCGGGCAAGGTGGTGGCGCAGCCACCAAAGGGGGCGGGCCCTTCGGGCCCGGAGGGTTCTTAGGTTTGACAGCGGCCTTTGGCCGCTGAGAGTTGTGGATTGCCCTTCGGGCAATGAAGTTTTTAATGCCGCCTATCGGCTAACCCCTTCCGGCTCGCTGCGCCCTGTCTCACTTTCCTACTAGTACACTAGAACACTAGAACACTAGAACACTAGTACACTATTTCACCATTCCTTCCGGAAGTTCCATGCAATCACAGCGCCGGCCAGGAGGAAGGCCAGGGCGGTGGACCAGAAGACGGAGGGGTAGCCCAGCCAGCGGGCCAGGGCGCCGGAGCAGACAGGGCCGGCCACGTTGCCCATGAGGAATACGCTGGACACCACGCCGAAGACGATGGCCCTTTTTTCAGGGGGCACGGACTTGGCGATGAGGGTATTTGTGCAGGGAGCGATGAGGCCCATGCCCAGGCCTGTAATGCCCCGCCACACCCCAAGGCCGGTGACGGTGGTCATAAGGTGCTGCATGAGGAAGGTGAAACCTACGAAGAAGGTGGCTCCCACCAGAATGCGGTGGGGCCGGATGTATTCCGTCAGCCGTCCCACGTTAAGGGACATGACGGCACTGCAGCCGCCGGAAATGAAAATGATGAAGCCCACCACCGTGGCTACCAGCTCCGTACTGCTGCCCATCATCTGCTTGATATAAAGGGGCAGGATAGGGCCGATGCCGGTAATGCCGAAGTTGCAGAGGAACTGCATGAAGGTCATAATGCGAACCCTGGGGATTTTCATGAAATAGAGAATCTGGCTCCAGGTGGAACTTTTTTCCTTGTCCGCCCCCTTCCGGTGAATGGCAGGAAGGAAAAAGCGCACGGAAAGGAAACAGCAGAAGGCCAGGAAGGCAAAGAAGAAAAAGGGCATGCGGTAGCCGAAGGTATCGGCTATGGTTCCTCCCAGAAGGGGGCCGAACATAATGCCCATCACCATGGCTGCCTGGAAATAGCCCATGGCCCAGGAGGTTTTATTCTCCGGCGTCACGGACACCACAATGGAAAGGCCGATGGGCACAAATCCCCCCACCAGCCCCTGGGCCATGCGGAGGAAGAGAAGGTGCCAGGGACTTACGGCAAATCCCTGGAGCAGGGAAGACAGGGTCACCGTAAGGAGCACCACCGACATCACTGCCTTCGGCCCCCGCCGGTCCGCCTGAATGGACCAGAAGGGAGCGGAAAAGGCGATCATAAAGGGCGTAACCCCTACGATAAGTCCTGCCCAGAACGCCGCCTCTCCGGGATCTGTCAGTCCGATTTCCGAAAGAAACAAAGGGAGGAAGGACATGACTCCCACCATGGAGATACCGGCGCCTACCTGGATCAGGCAGGCAAGGTACACGATGGATTTCCAGTTTTTCATGATTTCCTCCTTTCTTTTCATGGGGCCTGAGGATTCAAAAGGGAAGGTTGACGCCCGCTACGCGGGCGAAGGTTATGGCCGCCTGTCGGCGGCAGGTTGTGTAGAAGGGTTGTGTGGAGGAAAAGGTTAACGGCTCCTGCGGAGCCGAGGGTTCTTAAGGTTCTTAAGGTTCTTAAGATTGACGGGCCTCACGGCCCGAGGGTTGTGGATTGCCGCTGCGCGGCAATAAGTTTTTAAAGCCGCCTGACGGCGGCGCCTTTGCTTCGCAAAGGCCTATCCTCACCGCTTTGCGGAGCTCCTTGAATTAATCAGTGCTTCCCTAGTACACTAGCCCACTAGTACACCAGCCCACTAGTACACTAGCTCACTAGTACACTAGCTCACTAGTACACTAGTACACCAGCCCACTACAAACTATGCGGCCCTTTCCACACTTTTCCTTCCGCCAGGTAGCGGACGGCTTCTTCCAGCCGTTCGGCGCCGTAGACGAAGTGGTTGCCTTTGTTCATCTGGAATACGGTTTCCACGCCCTCTTCTTTTAAGATTTCCTCGATTTCCAGGGTGGCGGATTCCACCTGGGCCATGCGGGGATTTCCTGTTTTCTTTTCCCTGTCTCCCAGGGAGAGGTACACCCGCTCTATTTTTTCCGGCAGGGGATGGGCGCCCATGAAGTCGGTGAAGCCGTCGAACCAGAAGGAGCCGGAGATGGAGGCAGCGCCGTCCAGGGTGTGGGAGAGGGCGGCCATGTAGAGGGTAAAGAGGCCGGAGAGGGAAATGCCTGCCAGCATTCTTTTTTCGACGGGCCTGTCCAGCAGGGCTTCGGTCTTTGGAAAGAGGGAAGTTTCCAGCTGCGCCATGAAGGGGCCTGCGCCGCCGGAGAAATCTTCTTCCCCTTTAAATACTTTCGGCGCCGGCCAGGGGGAAAGGTCCCGGTTCCAGTCCATGCCACTGATGGCCGCCAGGTGGAGGGACAGTTCTTCTGCCAGATGGCTCACCTTTCCCACCACCGGTTCAGGTTCCAGAATGTAGAGAATCCGCCCTGCTCCCGGTGCTTTGTACAGTGTCACGTCCAGCGTGCCGTCGTGAAAGGTCCTGGTTTCCATGATTACCTCCCTTTGAAATCGGGTTTTCTTTTTTCAAGGAATGCGGTAATGCCTTCCTTGAAGTCTTCGCTCCCGGAGCACTGGGCCAGGTACACCGCTTCCTGTTTCATGTAATCTTCAAAGCCTTTGTACATACTTTCAAACATGAGCTTCTTCATGTTGCCGTAGGCCAGAAGGGGGCCTTCCGTCAGCTTTTCTGCAAAAGCCATGACCCGGGGCATCAGCTCTTCCCTGGCAGTCACTTCTTTCACCAGCCCGATTTCCAGCGCTTCCTCCGCTTTTACGGGGCGGCCGGTGACGAACATATCGAAAGCCCGGTGGCTTCCCACCATGCGGGGCAGGAAGTACACGCCGCCGGTGTCGGGGCAGAGGCCGATGCCTACGAAGGCCTGCAGGAATTTCGCATTGTCCGCGGCAAAGATGAAATCGCAGGCGAAGGCCAGGTTGGCCGCACCGCCGGCAGCAGCGCCTGATACGGCGCAGATAATAATTTTGCTCATTTTCTTCATGTACAGCACGATTTCCGACAGTTTCCCCGCCAGAGGCGCCATGGATTTCTTTGAAAAATCCGGTTCGTCGCAGTGATCCTTCATGTACCGGATATCACCGCCGGCAGAGAAAGCCCGCCCTGCGCCGGTAAGCACCAGCACCAGCACCTCCGGATTTCCTTCCGCTTCCTTCAAAGCCTCTTCCAGTTCTCCTGCCATTACCAGGTCCAGCGCATTCAGGGTAGGCGCATAATCCAGGGTAATAGTCTCAATCCCCCCTGCAAGGGATGTGTGAATTCTCTGATAAGCCATGACTGCCTCCTTTGGAAAAAAATGAAAATATCTTCTTATATTATATCATTAAAAAAGGCACCCCTTATAGAAATATCTTCTCCGCCAGAAAAGCCCCCAGTGCCACCAGAAGAATGCCGCAGGCCAGCTGGGCGAAAATGTAGCCCAGCCCCTCCATCCACCGCCCGGCGGCCCAGAACTGCAGGGTCTCATTCATGAAGGAAGAAAAGGTGGTGAGCCCGCCCAAAAATCCGGTGATGAGAAAAGCCGCCGCTCCGGGGAGCGGATACACCCGGGAAAAAAGGACGCCCAGCAGGCCTATCAGAAAGGAACCGGCACCGTTCACCGCCAGGGTGCCATAGGGAAAAGCCGTCCCCGCCCATCCCGCCAGTGCAAGGGTAGTCATGTACCGGCACAGGGCTCCCAGCGCCCCGCCGGCGGCCACCAGTAAAGGATACACATAATTCATGATGATACCTCCATAAAAAAATCTCCTGTCCCCTGATGAAATGGATCCATAAAAGAACCATATTCCAGGAGGCAGGAGTCATCATCTCAAAGAGCATTCGGCCTTCGCCCGGCGAACTCCATCGCCGTCTGCGGGTTTTATTGTACCACAGGAGAGAGGGGATGGAAAGGGGCGGAGGAGGAAGGGTAAGTGTCAAGTTTTCCTCGGTAATTCATTTGACTGTCGATGATTACTATCTCCGTGGCTTCGGTTTTATCAGTATTTCTGTATAGCTCTGG
>DCJJ01000081.1:0-6606 GCA_002320515.1 Dialister sp. UBA1703
AATAAGAGGCTTTCCTATTGTCGGCTGACCGGATACGGTCGAAATGACCGTGAGGTGGAGTGGCAGCTGTACCATTTCTACATTTTTTCACAACCTCTGCCAGGCATGGCTGAGGATAGGCCTTTCTCCAGCAAAGGCGGCCCTTCACGAATGTATCATACTGAACCCCCATGAAAAAAGAGCTTTGCAAAAATGATTGCACATTTTTGCAAAGCTCCCTTTTATCTTATATCTTACAGTCCTTTCTGTTCAATGCCGCTGACCAGGTATCCCAGGTGGGCGGTGCTGTTCAGGGTGACCAGGCGCCAGGTGCCTTTGTCGCATTCCAGCACATTAATGCAGGCGTTGTCCTGCTTGATCTGCCAGAAGTGGCTCATGTCAAGACCCAGAAGGTCGCAGATGATGGCTTTGTTTACGGCGTCGTGGGCGGCCACCAGCACCGTTTCACCGTCATATCTCTCCGCGTATTCGTCGAAGGCTTCCCGTGCCCTTTCCCGCAGGTCTTCCAGATTTTCTCCTTCCGGCATCTGTACTTTTTCGGGGCGGGTATGCCAGAGGTGGAATTCTTCGGGGTAACGGGCTTCGATTTCATCGGCGTGGATGCCTTCCCAGAGGCCGTGGGAGATTTCGGTGAGCCGCGGATCCTTTGCCACGGTGAGGTGGTGGTAGTCCGCCGCCATGCGGCAGGTTTCGTAGGAACGGGAGAGGGGAGAGGAGATGGCCCGGTCAATGGGCACGTCCTTCAGAGCCAGCGCCGCTTTTCGGCCCTGCTCTCTGCCCCTTTCGGACAGGGGGGTGTCTTCCTGTCCCTGGTAGCGGCCTTCTATGTTCCAGGTGGTTTCTCCATGGCGGAGAAGAATAATCCGTATCATAGGCACTCCTTAGTGTTCGCAGTGAACGACTTTGACATCGTGGATGCCGTCAATGTTCATGAGGGCGGGGATGAGGGCGGAGGGGATGTCCTTGTCCACGGCCACCACCATGACATTGGTGCCTTCTTCCTGTCCAGCGCCTACCTGCATGCCGTTGATATTGATATGTTCGCGGCCCAGGACGGAGGCTACCTGGCCGATCATGCCGGGCTTGTCTTCATGAGGCGCAATGATGATGCAGCCTTTCGGTTCGATGTCCACCCGGAAGTGGTCGATGGATACGATTTTTGCTTCCTTCCGGTCAAAGAGGGATCCGGTGATGCGATGGCTGCCTTTGTCGGTGTCCACGGTGAGGGAGATGGTATTGGTGAAATAGTGGCCCTTCTTCGCTTTTACTTCCCTTACGTCCATATGCCGTTCTTCAGCAATGCCCCGGGCATTGACGAAGTTGACGGTCTGCTGGAGAACCGGGGCAAGGAGGCCCTTCAGTACGGCGGTGGTAAGGGGTGCCGTTTCCGTATCAGCCAGTTCGCCGGTGTATTCTACGTTGACCGTATTGATACGGCCGCCGGCCAGGTCGATGGCAATGTTGCCCATCCGTTCGCAGAGGTCGAAGTAGGGCTGGATGACATGGAGGGTGGCTTTGGTAATGGGGGAAGCATTGACGGCGGTGGCTACCGGTTCACCGTGGAGGGCCTGCATGACGCCTACGGCTACGTCGGTGGCAACGCCGGCCTGGGCTTCCTTCGTGGAGGCGCCCAGATGGGGCGTGAGGGCCACATTGGTCATGCCCAGGAAGGGGTTTTCTTCCGGTTTCAGCGGTTCATTGGGCCATACGTCGATGCCGGCTCCGGCTACTTTGCCGCTCTTCAGGGCTTCCGCCAAGGCCTGGATGTCCACTACGGCGCCGCGGGATGCATTGACGATACGGACGCCGTCCTTCATCTTTTCGATTTCCTTTTTGCCGATCATGCCGCGGGTTTCATCGGTGAGGGGCGTATGGAGGGTGATGTAGTCCGATTCCTTCAGGAGGGTATCCAGATCCACCAGTTCCACGCCCAGCTGCTTGCCCCTTTCCAGCGGAATGTAGGGGTCATAGCCGATGGTCTTCATGTTGAAAGCCTGGAGACGTTTGGCCACATTGGAACCGACACGGCCTACACCGATGATGCCTACGGTCTTGTTCAGAAGCTGGATGCCGGTGAAGCTCTTCCGGTCCCAGCGGCCTTCCATAATGGACTGGTGGGCCTGGGGAATATGGCGGGTCATGGACAGCATGAGGGCGATGGTGTGCTCGCAGGCGGCAATGGTATTGGATTCCGGCGTGTTCACCACGGTGATGCCCTTCTGGGTAGCTTCCCTGATGTCAATGCCGTCGATGCCGACACCGGCGCGGCCGATGACCTTGAGGTTCTTTGCGGCATCGATGACCTTCTTAGTCACCTTTGTCTGGCTTCTGGTAATAATGGCGTCATAGTTGCCGATGACTTTGCAGAGTTCCTCTTCCTTCATATTGGGCTGAATATCTACGATAAATTCCTTTTCAAGGATTTCCTTTGCTTCTTTGGCTACGTCGGCGGTAATGAAAATTCTGAACATAATGATTTCCTCCTGTGAAATAATTGTAGAAATATTATCCGTTGGTTCTTTCGTATTCCTTCATAAACTGGGCCAGTGCTTCTGCTGCTTCCGGCGTTACTGCGTTATACAGGGATACCCGGAGGCCTCCCACCAGACGGTGGCCTTTGACGCCGATGAAATCATTGGCTTTCGCCTTTTCCACGAAATCCTTCTCCATGGCTTCATTGGCCAGGTTGAAGGTAATGTTCATGCGGCTCCTGGCTTCCTTTTCCGCGTGGCCCTTGTAGAAACCGTGACTGCCGTCGATTACGTCATAAATGAGGGCTGCTTTTACCTTGTTTCTTTCCTCAATGGCCTTAAGGCCGCCCATGTTCTTGATCCAGTGGAGCATACGGTTCAATGTGTAAATGCAGAAAACCGGCGGCGTATTATAGGTGGAATCCTTCTTCACGAAGGTGTCGTACTGCAGGAATTCCGGAATGTCTCGGCGGGCTGTTTCCAGAAGACTCTTTTTGATAATGGCCAGGGCCACACCGGCGGCGCCCAAATTCTTCTGGATACCTGCCCAGATCATGTCGAACCTGTTGAAATCAATGTCCCGGGAAAGGATATCAGAGGACATGTCGCAGATGAGAGGCACCTTCACCTCCGGGAACTTCCAGTACTCTGTGCCGTAAATGGTATTGTTGGCGCAGATGTAGAGGTAGTCCGTATCCGGTTTGATGTCATAGGTATCGGGAATGTAGGAGTAATTTTTGTCTTTGGCGGAATTGGCGTCGTAAGTCTCTCCGAAGAAGGCCGCCGTATTTCTGGCCTTATGGGCCCACACGCCGGTGTCCGCATAGGCAGCCCGGGTGTGAAGGAAATTGTATCCTGTCATAAGGAACTGCATGGTGCCACCGCCCTGGACAAATACGATTTCATAATCAGGGGTCAGGTGCATGAGCTGGCGGAGCAGATTCTTTGTCTCATCCAGCATATTCTGGAACTCTTTGGATCGATGGCTGATTTCCGTAATACCCATGCCTGTATTTTTGAAATCGGTGAGGTCGTCCTTCATGGCCTCCAGTACCTCCAAAGGCATAGGGGAAGGACCGGCATTGAAATTAAATACTCTTTTCATCATAAACCTCCAAATAACACAAAAAGAGAAGACGTCCCATGGGACGAGCTTCTCTTTTCTCGCGGTGCCACCCAATTTAGCCAAGGCAAAAGGAAGAGCAGGTATAAAAAAACGCTCTCCATCCTCTAAGGGACGAGAGCACCCGCGATACCACCCAAATTGCCAAAAGGCCATCTTTGACAGGCTGTAACGGGCCTACCCGAAAGATTCTTCATCCATGTCTCCGAAGTGGAAAGATAATCATTCTTTGACAGCTCGCACCGGCCGCTGCCTCTCTGAAAAAGTCTCATTATCCCTTCTTCATCATCGCCTGTTTCGTATGACTGGATTATAGCGCCGGGACTTTCACTTTGTCAAGAAGGAAATTTTTGGGGGATAGTGGGCTGGTGAGCTAGTGAGCTAGTGAGCTAGTGAGCTAGTGTACTAGTAAGCTGGTGAGCCAGGACACATTGATTCATTCTAAGATCCTTTTCAGTTTCCTTTTACACAACCTTCGCCTGCGGAGCGGGCGTGGGCCTTCCTCTCCGAACCCTCACGTCCGTGCCCCTTTAACCTTACCCCAAATAGTGCTATAATACATCTATGCATGCAACCATGCAAAATAATGATACTATGCAGAATCCATATAGGAGAAAGGGAGAAATTCCCGGAAGCAGAAAAGGAGTGTGGAATTCTTATGTCAATCAAAACTAGAAAAATCGGTATTATCGGTGCAGGCAATGTAGGCTCCCATCTGGCTCTCCAGTTTGCAGTACAGGGACTGGCAGACGAGGTGGTTTTCTATGATACCAACATGGACAAGGCTGTCGGTGAATCCCTGGATCTTCTGGATGCAGTGAGCTACCAGCCCCATCATTTTGAAGCCTATGC
The DNA here is from genome assembly GCA_002320515.1 of Dialister sp. UBA1703. Taxonomy (GTDB): domain Bacteria; phylum Bacillota; class Negativicutes; order Veillonellales; family Dialisteraceae; genus Dialister. Next base: position 4,447 of record DCJJ01000081.1, read on the forward strand.
AGGCACCATGGATGATATGAAGGACGCAGACATCCTGATTAACGCCTCCGGCAGACCCCGGCAGAAGGGACAGAACCGTCTGGATATGATGGACGGCGCCATTGCCACCAGCAAGGAATTCCTGCCGCTTATTGAAAAGTCCGGTTTCGACGGCATTATCATTTCCATTTCCAACCCCTGCGACATTATCGCCGAATACCTGCAGTACAAGCTGGATTGGCCGAAGAAGAAAATCATCGGCTCCGGCACCGCCCTCGACTCCGCCCGTCTGCAGATGCAGCTTTCCACCCAGCTCAAGGTGAACCGCCGCTCCCTTACCGCCTACCTTCTCGGCGAACACGGCGATTCCAGCATGATTCCCTGGAGCCATGTGAAGGTCGCAGGCAAACCTATCGACGAACTCTTGAAAGAAAAGCCGGAACTTTACCACATGGATTCCAAGGAAGAAATTCTGAGAAAAGTCCATGAAGAAGGAAATATTGAAAATGCCAAGAAAGGCTGCACCGAATTCGGCGTTTCCTCCGCTACCGCCGAACTGGTACGGGCCATTTACCACGATGAACACAAGATTCTGCCCTGCTCCGTCTACCTGGACGGCGAATACGGCATTTTGGACAGCTTCGCTTCCGTGCCTGTAAAGGTAGGCAAGGACGGTGTAGAAGACATTATCGAACTCCACCTCACGGAAGAAGAAAACAAAGAACTGCAGCACTCCATCAGGATTCTGAAAGAACACTTCGAAAGAGCGCTCACACTCTGATGTCTCTTAGAAGAAAAGGGTACCTCCACAGGTGCCCTTTTTCTTTTGGGAGTGCAGCGCCCCTATGAAAATGGGGGAATGTTTTTTTGAATGATGGGTTCAGCCCATGGAGCGGGGATTCAGGGGGGGATATGCAGCCTTTGGCGGCGGGAAAATTTCCAGCCGGATTTTGCCCGTTGGACATACACGTTTGTCCCCGTTTCGTCCCTTGACTTTCCCACATTCCTTATGATATATTCTCTCCAATACTATCTATCTTTTGGATAGAAATTGAGGAAGCACTGAGTCATTCACGGAGCCTGCTTGTATGAAGATTTTTATGCCATGCAGGAATAAAGGCAGGCAATGATTTCATCTGTGCTTCCCTGAAGGAGGTTTTCATATGGCTAAGAAAAGAATAGTAGGTGTGGCAGGACTTGGACATGTAGGTGCCCATGCGGCATTCTGCCTGGGAATGATGGGGATTGCTGATGAAATCCTTCTTTGCGATGTGAAGGAGCAGAAGGCCATCAGTGAGTGCCAGGACCTGAATGATGCGGTGATGTATATGCCCAATCATACGGTGTATAAGGTCACTGACTATGCAGGATTGAAGGACTGCGACGTGATTGTGAATGCAGTGGGAGATGTGAGCCTCTGTGCTACGGGAAACCGGGACGATGAGCTGGCAAACAGTGTGCGCCAGGTGGCGGATTATGTGCCGAAGGTGATGGCCGCGGGGTTTGACGGGATTTTCGTCACCATTACCAATCCCTGCGATGTGATTGCTCATCTCATTGCCAAACTGTCCGGCCTTCCCAGAGGCCGGGTGGTAGGGACAGGAACGCTTCTTGATTCCTCCCGCCTCATCCATGCGATTTCCGACCAGACAGGCCTGGATGCCCGGGGATTTTTTGCCTTTATGATGGGGGAACATGGCAGTGCCCAGATGGTTCCCTGGTCCCAGGTGAATTTCTACGGCCAGACCCTGGGGCAGATGGAGAAGGATCCCCGCTTTGTGTTTGATAAGGACAGTGTGCAGGAAAAGGCCATCAAAGGCGGCTGGGTGACCTACAAGGGTAAGCAGTGCACGGAGTACGGCATTGCATCGGCGGCAGCTACGCTGGTCAGGACTATTTTCCATGATGAGAAGCGGATTCTTCCCTGTTCCGTGGAGCTTTCCGGTGAGTACGGGGAGCATGATGTATTCTGCGGCGTGCCGGCGGTTATCGGCATTCACGGGGTGGAGGAAGTGCTGGAGTATCGGCTTACGGACAGCGAAATGAAGCGGTTCAAGGAATGCGTAGATACCATCCACAGGAATATTGAAAGGGGAAATCAGTTCCTTCCCCGGTGAACCAGGGCCTTGGGAAGCACTGATTCATTCATGGGGCCTGCTTTTATAAGAATTTTTATGCACT
>DCJJ01000081.1:6659-28872 GCA_002320515.1 Dialister sp. UBA1703
AGTGATTGAATCAGCGCTTCCCTATTGCGGCAGGAAATTTCCCTGCTCCGGGTTTCAATAGAAATGAATACCTATGTCACCTATAATTGCCTGCCACCCCGCTGTATCGGAAGGCAGCCTGTCGTCATTTCAGGCAGGCCTTGAAAATCGCGGAGATGCGGAGCAATCGAAATAGCTGTGAAGAAGTGCTGATTATTTCTTCACGGCTATTTTTTATGGAAAAAAGGATTGATGAGTAAGACGGAAAAGGGGCTTGCTGCAGTCTATTTCTTCTGCCATTGATAAAGGAAACTCTGCCAAACGTCTAACATATAGGATTATGGCAATAGAACCGGCTGTTTTTGATATTTCACGGCGTAAAATAATAGTCTATAAACTATTGAATACGAGAATTATAGATAAAAACAGGAATAAACCTATTGATACATATTTATCTTAAATCTATAGACCTATATGTTCCATGAATTAATAGGTTAATCGATACTAATTTATAGTGGGCTATTGATTTTAGGAAATGCCCTTAGTACAATGTAACATATAACAAAAAGGAAGCCCCTGTTTATGATTGGAGGGCCTTCCGGAGGACAGCTTTCCGATTTCTACGGAAATCGATTTTAAAGGAGAGGATTGTATGAGACATATTCGTAAGGTCCTGGTTGCAAACAGAGGCGAAATCGCCATCCGCGTATTCCGTGCCTGCAGCGAACTGGGAATCCGTACTGTGGCCATTTATTCCAAGGAAGATATTCTGTCCCTGCATAGAAACCGGGCTGATGAAGCGTACCTGGTAGGGGAAGGGGACAAGCCTATTGATGCTTATCTGGACATTGAAGACATTATCCGTATCTGCAAGGAGCATGATGTGGATGCCATCCATCCGGGCTACGGCTTCCTAGCTGAAAATGCGAAGCTGGCAAAGCGCTGTGAAGAGGAAGGCATTATTTTCATCGGCCCCCGGGTGGAACATCTGATGATGTTCGGCGACAAGGTCAATTCCCGTATCCAGGCTGAAAAAGCGGATATCCCCATGATTCCCGGATCCAAAGGGGCGGTGAAGAGCTTTGAGGAAGTGAAGGAATTCGCTGAAAAGAACGGCTTCCCCATTATGATCAAAGCAGTGAACGGCGGCGGCGGCCGCGGCATCCGCAATGTGGACCGCATGGAGGATCTGGAAGAGGCTTATAACCGGGCTAAATCGGAAGCGAAGATGGCTTTCGGCGACGAGGATGTATATGTAGAGAAATGCATCATGAACCCGAAGCATATTGAAGTACAGATTATCGGCGATGAACAGGGCAATGTGGTTCATCTCTTCGAACGTGACTGCTCCATCCAGCGCCGCCACCAGAAGGTTATCGAAATGGCTCCTGCCTGGTCCCTGCCGGTGGAACTCCGCCAGAAGATCTGCAATGCGGCTGTAAAGCTCATGAAGCATGTACACTACCTCAATGCAGGCACCGTGGAATTCCTGGTAGACCAGGATGAAAAGCACTTCTATTTCATCGAAGTCAATCCCCGTGTACAGGTTGAACATACGGTAACGGAAATGATTACCGATGTGGATATCGTTAAGACCCAGATCCTCATTGCCGAAGGCTACTCCGTGGACAGCCCGGAAATCGCCATCGGACAGCAGAAGGATATCTGGTACAAAGGCGTGGCCATCCAGTGCCGCATTACCACCGAAGATCCGCAGAACAATTTCATGCCGGACACCGGCAAAATCATTGCCTACCGTTCCGGCGGCGGCCCGGGTATCCGTCTGGATGCTGGCACCGCCTATGCAGGGGCAGTCATTACTCCTTACTATGACTCCCTGCTGGTTAAGGTGACGGCCCATGCCCTCCATCCGAAGGACACCATCCATAAAATGCTTCGCTGCCTGGATGAATTCCGCATTTCCGGCGTGAAGACCAATATTTACTTCCTGCAGAACATGCTCCGCACCCGGGATTTCCAGGAAGGCAAGTGCGATGTAAACTACATCGACCGCAACCCCTGGCTCCTGCAGGAACCGGATCTCATTTCCGACCGGGGCACCAAGCTTCTGTCCTACATCGGCGACATTACGGTGAACGGCTATGCCGGCGCCGGCCACAAGGAAAAGCCGGACTTTGCTCACCTTCCCGTTCTGGATGCGTCCAAGGAAGAGGCACCGAAGGGTACAAGGCAGCTCCTGGATGAACTGGGGCCGGATAAATTTGCCCAGTGGGTGCTTGACCGCAAGGAAGTCATGTTCATGGATACCACCTACCGTGATGCCCATCAGTCCCTGCTGGCTACCCGCGTAAGAACCCATGATATCATGAAGGCCATCCACTACACTGCTGTCCATGTGCCTGAGCTTTTCTCCTTTGAAAACTGGGGCGGCGCTACCTTCGATGTGGCATACCGTTTCCTGGATGAAAGCCCCTGGGACCGCCTGCGGCAGATGAGGAAGGCAGCGCCCAACATTCTCTTCCAGATGCTTACCCGCGGCGCCAATACCGTCGGCTATACCAACTATCCGGAAAACGTGGTTCGTCATTTCATCGACCAGGCTGCAGACAACGGCATTGACGTATTCAGAATCTTCGACTGCCTGAACCAGCTGAACCACATGACCGTATCCATTGATGAGGTACGGAAGAAGAACAAGATTGCCGAAGCCTGCTTCTGCTACACCGGCGATATTATGGATCCCAGGCGCCAGAAGTATTCCCTCAAGTACTACACCGACCTGGCCAAGGAAATGAAGAAGGCGGGAGCCAATATCATTGCCATTAAGGATATGGCAGGCCTTCTGAAACCGGAAGCAGCCTATGCCCTGATTTCCGCCCTGAAGGATGCAGTGGATCTTCCTATCCATCTCCACAGCCATGAAGGCGGCGGCTGCACCCTTTACTCCTATGCCAAGGCAGTGGATGCAGGGGTGGACATTCTGGATGTGGCTACCGGTGCCCTTTCCAACGGCACCAGCCAGCCTTCCATGACCGCCATGTACTATGCACTCCAGAACCATCCCCGCCAGCCGAAGCTGGACATCGATGCGCTGGAAACCATTGACCGCTACTGGCAGGGCGTTCGTCCCTACTATGCCGGCGTAGATTCCCGCATGGCCAGCCCGAACACCACCCTCTTCCAGCATGAAATGCCGGGAGGACAGTATTCCAACCTCCGCCAGCAGGCTACAGCCGTAGGCCTTGGCGAGCAGTGGCCGGAAGTATGCCGCATGTATGCCAAAGTAAATATGATGTTCGGCGATATTATCAAAGTGACCCCGTCCTCCAAGGTCGTAGGGGACATGACCCTCTTCATGGTGCAGAACCATCTCACCGAAGAAGATATTTACGAAAAAGGGGAAACCCTGGACTTCCCGCAGTCCGTGGTAGATTTCTTTGACGGCAAGCTGGGCATTCCCTACGGTGGTTTCCCGGAAAAGCTGCAGGAAATCATCCTTCGCGGACAGAAGCCCCATCTGGAAAGCCAGCCGGAGGATGTGGACTTTGAAAAGGTGAAGATGGAAATGAAGGAAAAACACATCCCCACCAGGGAAGAAGATGTGTCTTCCTACTGCATTTATCCGAAGGTATTCAGCGACTACATGGACCGCTACCACAAGTACGGCGACCTTTCCATCCTGGATACGCCTACCTATTTCTTCGGTATGAAGCCGGGCGAAGAAATCCGTGTGGACATCGATGAAGGCAAAATGCTTCTGGTGAAACTGGACAACATTACCAAACCTGACGGTGAAGGCAACAGGGAAATCCAGTTTGAGCTGAACGGCATGCCCCGTGAAATCAAGATCCATGACAAACATGTGGCTGAGACTGCAGTGACTGCCAGAAAGGCAGACAAGGATGTGGCAGGCGAAGTAGGGGCCACCCTGTCCGGTTCCGTGGTGAAGCTTCTGGTGGACAAGGGATCTTCCGTAAAGAAGGGGGATCCTGTCATCGTCACCGAAGCCATGAAGATGGAAACCACCATTACCGCTCCGGTGGACGGCATCGTTTCCGAAATCCACGTGAAGGCAGGACAGCGCATCGAATCGGGCGACCTGCTCATGGTGATTGAATAATCGATTTCATCAGTAAAAGCCCTGGCTCATGGAGTACAGGGCTTTTCTCTTTATGGCTATTGAAATACCGGCGCCGCATAGCACAGGCTAAATGATGTACCATTTAATCATATATGGTCATCCGGGCTTGCCAGTCAAGTGGCGGCAGGGTATACTAAATAGAATACATGGGGAATAAACTGGGAGTATGGGAAGCAGAGGTTTTATCAGGTTTCAATTAGGAGTGGAATCTGGCGAGAATCAGCCTGTGCTTTCCGAATGGGAGTAAATGGGATTTTTATTTCATTGGAGGAGGAGTTTATTTTGTTTAAAACGATTAAGAGCATCCTCAGCAGGGTGTCCCTCATCAAGCAGATCGCCGTAGGTCTTGTGATTGGTATCTGCATTGCCGTATTTTTCCCGCCGGCCATTCCGGTGGTCAAGATTTTCGGTGACCTTTTCGTTAAAGCACTGAAGGGCGTAGCACCGATTCTGGTATTCTTCCTGGTCATGAATGCCATGGCCCAGAGGAAGGAAGGCTCCAGTGGCAGCATGAAGCCTATTATTGAACTGTATGTGATTGGTACGTTCCTGGCTTCCCTGGTGGGCGTAGCCATGTCTTTCCTGTTTCCTACGTTCCTGTCTCTCCAGGTGGCACCGGATACGAAACTGGCACCGCCAAGCGGCATTGTGCAGGTTCTCCACAACCTGATCTTAAGCATCGTAGATAACCCGGTAGCAGCCCTGATGAACGCCAATTACATCGGTATCCTGGGCTGGGCTATTATCCTGGGCATTGCACTGAAAACCTGCGCCGGTGATACCACCAAGGCATGCCTCAATGATATTGCCGCCGGTATTACCAAGGTAGTCACCTGGGTCATCCATTTCGCACCTCTTGGCATTATGGGTCTGGTAGCTGATTCCGTAGGCACCGCAGGTCTGGGTGCCCTCCTGGGCTATGTACAGCTCCTGGGCGTCCTCATCGGATCCTACTTCCTGGTAGCTCTGGTGATGAATCCCCTTATCGTATTTGCCAAAGTACGCAAGAACCCCTATCCCCTGGTATGGACCACCATCCGTGAAAGCGGCGTATATGCCTTCTTCACCAGAAGCTCCGCTGCCAATATCCCGGTGAACCTGTCCCTCTGCAAGAGACTGGGACTGAATCCGGATACCTTCACCATTTCCATTCCTCTGGGCGCTACCATCAACATGGCCGGCGCATCCATTACCATTTCCGTGCTGGCTCTGGCTGCAGCCCATACCCTGGGCATCCAGGTAGATATGGCCACCGCCCTTCTGCTCTGCATCGTTTCCACCGTTGGTGCCTGCGGCGCATCCGGCGTAGCCGGCGGTTCCCTGCTCCTCATTCCGGTAGCCTGCGCATCCTTCGGTATCGGCAATGATATTTCCATGCAGGTGGTAGGCGTAGGCTTCATTATCTCCGTACTGGAAGATGCCTGCGAAACCGCTCTGAACAGCTCCAGCGACGTCCTCTTCACCGCTACTGCAGAATTTGCAGAACGGAGAAGAAATGGCACCCTGAAATCCGAAGACATGGTTCCGAAGGACGAACATTAATCAATAAAAATCCGTGAAGAAATGACTGCATTTCTTCACGGATTTTTTATTTCCTATTGGAGTGACGAAGCGGCAGGCGGCAGTGAGCCACCCTTCCCGCCGACAGGTATTTTTTAGTGAACTAGTGGGCTAGTGAGCTAGTGGGCTGGTTGGAGTCAATATCTACCTCCCAATGTCTCCCCTTTTTAGAACCCTCTGAACCCTCTGAATCCTTTGAATCCTTTGAATCCCGTGCCATCCTGTGGCTCAAGAAGAATCAATCCGCAGCCGGCGGAGGAGCAGTGCTCCCTGCCTTATGATTTCTCTTCCTTGCTATTCCTGGCCGGATGTCATAAAATAGACAGGATTCTATATTTCCTTCTGCCCTTTCCTTTTTATTTTTTTTACCTCCCATAGTGCGCGGTTTCTCCAGAAATGATAAAATAAAAAGAGTTGACGCAGGAGGTTTTTATGGAAACAATCGGTCTCTTGGCAGGTATCGGTACCCTTCCCGTGGAGTTTACGGAAGCGGTGAAGTCCCAGGGCTACCGGGTGGTATGTATTGCAGTCATTCCCGGCATTGATCCCCGGCTGAAGGATATGGCAGATGCCTATTATGAAATCAGCGCATTCAAGCTGAATAAAGTGATTAAGACCCTGACAGGCGAAGGGGTAAAGGAAGTCACCATGATCGGCAAGGTGACGAAGGAGTGGCTTTTCAAGAACCATCCCTTCCCGGACCTTCGGGCTATCAAGGTATTGAACCGTTTAAGAAAGACAGATTTCAAAGATGATACGGTGACTCTGGCCATTGTAGATGAGCTGGCGAAGGACGGTATTTCCGTGCTGGACCAGACGAAGTATCTGAAGCCCCTTATGCCGGGGCCCCAGGTATTTACCAGAAAGAAGCCTACAGAGGAGCAGATGGCGGACGTGGCCTTCGGTTTTAAGGCGGCCAAGGCCATCGGAGCCATGGATCTGGGGCAGACGGTGGTGGTGAAGAACCAGGCCGTTATGGCGGTGGAAGCCATCGAAGGTACGGATGCCTGCATCCGCCGGGGCGGAAGCCTTGCCCGAGGCGGCGCAGTGGTAGTGAAGACCGCAAAGCCGTCCCAGGACACCCGTTTCGATATGCCGGCAGTAGGACTTGAAACCCTGCATTCCATGGAGGAATCAGGATGCGCTGTGCTGGCTATTGAGGCATGGCATACCCTTTTTGCTGAAAAGGCGGCAGTGCTTCAGGAGGCGGACAGGAAGGGAATCGTCATTCTTGCGGTAGAACAGGATAAGATATGAAAATAATGATGTCTGCCGGGGAAGCATCCGGTGATATGCATGCAGCCGCTGTGGCGGCGGAACTGAAAAGAATCATGCCGGATGCGGACCTGTTCGGCATGGGCGGCGCGGATATGAGAAAAAGCGGCGTCCGTATTATATATGATATAGAAAATCTGGGCATCATCGGCGTGGTGGAAGTGATCAGGCATATTCCCCTTTTCTTTCGCCTCCGTTCCATGCTGAAGGAAGCCATGATCAAAGAAAAGCCTGATGTGCTGGTATGCGTAGATTATCCGGGTTTCAACATGAAGCTGGCCCATGTGGCAAAGGAGCTGGGCATTCCGGTGATTTACTACATTGCCCCCACCATCTGGGCCTGGAACAAGGGCAGGGCGAAGAACATCGTGCGGGATGTGGAGCAGGTGGCGTCCATATTTCCCTTTGAAGCAGAGGCTTACCGGAAGGCCGGTGCCCGTGTCACCTTTGTGGGCCATCCCCTGGCGGATACGGTGAAGCCTTCCATGTCCTTTGAGGAAGCCATGGCCTATTTCCATGGAAATCCCGATAAAAAAAGGGTACTTCTCATGCCGGGAAGCCGGAAGAACGAGGTGGCAGGGCTGCTTCCTGTCATGATACAGGCAGCGGAAAAACTGGCGGAAAAGGAAGAGTGCCAGTTTTTCATTCCCCGGGCATCCACCATTTCAAAAGAAATGCTTTTGTCCATCATCGGGAAGACTTCCCTTTCCATCGAAATCACCGAAGGCCATCAGTATGACCTCATGCAGATCTGCACGGCCTGCGTGGCTTCTTCCGGTACGGCCACCCTGGAAACGGCACTTATGGAGCTTCCTACGGTGCTTGTTTACAAGCTGGCTCCCTTCACCTGGTTTCTGGCCAATCTCCTGGTGCATGTGAAGTATGCCGGTCTTCCCAACCTGCTTCTTGGCAGGGAAGTGACGCCGGAGCTGCTGCAGGACCGGGCCCGGGCGGAAAATATCGTATCCATCCTGCTCCCCTGGCTGCAGGATGAAAAGGCAAGACAGAAAAATATAGAAGAAATACGGGAAGTGCGGAAGGCACTTGGTTCCGGCGGAGCTGTCCATCGGGTGGCTGAGCTGATTATAAAGACTGCAGGAGCGGTTCATGGCAAATAAACGAAGCAAATTAAACAGTTATAAAAGGCTTCTCACATTTCTGAAGCCCTATATCAAACTGCTGATTATTTCCATCATCTGTATGGTGGCGGTATCGGCGTCCAATCTGTATGTTCCCTGGATTATCAAGGATGTGATCGATAAGGTACTGGAAGATAAGGATCTCACCATGCTTTATCTCATCATCCTGTCCATTATTGTGGTGTTCTTTATCCGCGGTTCCACCACCTTTGCCCACCGTTACCTCATGGGGTACATCGGCCAGTCGGTTATCCGGGATCTCCGTGACCGGCTCTATGAGCATCTGCAGAAGCTCCCCATTGCTTACTTCGACAAAAGGCGCACCGGGGAAATCATGAGTAATCTTACCAACGATATCGGCGCTCTGCAGACGGCCATGACCACCGATTTCATCATGCTGGTACAGGAAGGGGCCATTTTCATCGGTTCCTTTGCCGCCATGATTTATCTCCAGTGGAAGCTCACCATCCTCTGCCTCATCATTGTGCCCCTGGTTTCCGTAACCATTAAATTTTTCGGCAGGAAGCTCCATTCATCCGGAAGAAATGTGCAGGAAAGGCTGGCAGACGTGACAGCTATGCTGCAGGAAACCATTTCCGGCGTCCGTATCATCCGCAGCTTCAACCGCTGCGATTATGAAACCACCCGGTTTAAAAAGGTGAACCAGAATAATTTCAAGGCTACTGTGAAGTCCATCCGCCAGCAGAGCCAGCTCACGCCGGTGGTGGAATTTCTGGCGGCCCTGGCCATTACGGTCATTATCTGGTATGGTGGTGTGTCCGTCATCGACGGCATTATGACCGCCGGCGAACTTATCGCCTTCCTGATTTATGCCATCAATCTGGCAAACCCCATCAAGCGTATTGCCGACAGCTACGGCAATATCCAGAAGTCCCTGGCAGCGGCGGACCGGGTCTTTGCCATCCTTGACGAGAAGGAAGAGGACCAGAACCATGAGGACGAAGAGCCTCTGGTGGTGAAGGAAGGTTTGGTGGAAGCCAAGCACGTGCAGTTTGCCTATGAAGAGGGCCATCCGGTGCTGACGGATCTCAATTTCAGGGCCAATCCCGGTGAAACCATTGCCATCGTAGGCCCTTCCGGCGCAGGAAAGTCCACCATTGCCAACCTGCTTCCCCGGTTTTATGAAATCACCGGCGGTAAAATCGACATCGACGGCATGGATATCCGCAGGGCGGATCTGGGTTCCCTTCGGGACCAGATCGGTCTGGTGCCCCAGGATACCCTTCTCTTTAATACATCCATTAAGGACAATGTACTCTACGGGCGGCTGGATGCAACGGACGAAGAAGTCTGGGCGGCTATCCGTTCTGCCAATGCAGAGAAGTTCATCAAAGAACTGCCAGACGGCATTGATACCCGGGTAGGGGACCGGGGGCTTATCCTTTCCGGCGGCCAGCGCCAGCGCATCGCCATTGCCCGGGCCATCCTGAAGAACCCGAAGATCCTGATTCTTGACGAGGCTACCTCCGCTTTGGATACGGAAAGCGAAAAGGTGGTGCAGGATGCACTGGATAAGCTCATGGTAGGCCGTACGTCCTTCGTCATTGCCCACCGTCTGTCCACCATTAAGAATGCAGACCAGATTCTTGTATTAAACGACGGCGTCATTGCGGAACGGGGCACCCATGATGAACTCATGGCCAAAGGCGGCCTCTACTATGATCTCTACACCATGAGCGCCAAAGTGACAGAAGCTGAAGATGCGGTGGAGGATGAGAAGAAGGAAGGGGAGTGAGCTGGTGGCTGGGGACTGGCCTTCAGACCCAATCTCAAATCTCAAATCTCTTTTCCCCCTGATTGTTCCGACAAAGGAGATATCCCATTGTATTGGTTTTATAATATCTGCCTGGTGGCTTACTGGATTCTCCAGATACCCCTTCTGATTTACCGGCTTGTTTTTGAAGAAGGCTTTTATGACAGGCTGAAGCAGAGTGCCGGCATTATGCCCACCCCTACGCTGCTGCAGATTGCAGACCACAATGCCATCTGGGTGCATGCCGCGTCTGTAGGGGAAGTGGTGGCAGCCAGCCCTATTGTGCGGGAATTAAAGAAGATGTATCCCGATGAAATGGTGGTGGTGTCCGTGGTTACCGCCACAGGCCACCGCATGGCCCAGCGCATCATCCCTGAAGCGGACGGTCACATTTTCTTCCCCTTCGACCTTCCTGTTATTACGGAGCGGATTGTGAACATTGTCAATCCCAAGGCCATTATCCTGATTGAGACGGAGCTGTGGCCCAATTTCCTCCGCCTGGCATGGAAGAAGGATATTCCGGTGATGATGATGAACGGAAGAATCAGCGGACGCTCCATGCGCCGCTATTCCCTCATCAAGCGGTTTACCACGAAAATGCTTTTCCAGATCCGCCGGTTCTGCATGCAGTCGAAAATCGACAGGGAACGGATTATTTCCATGGGCGCCCTGCCGGAAAGGGTGGCCATTACAGGAAACACGAAGTATGACCAGACCTATGCGGAAGTATCGGAGGAAGAAAGGCAGAAACTTCGGAAGGAATTCCGCTTTGAAGGAAAGGGCCCCATTATTGTGGCCGGTTCCACCCATGGGGGCGAAGAGGAAATCGTGGTGCGTACCTTTGGAAAGATTCTTGAAAAGTACCCCCATGCCCGGCTCCTTCTGGCAGTCCGCGAAATTACCAGAGCCGCTTCCGTGCGGTTCATGATCAAGCACCAGGGCTACACCGTGCTCCGCCGCTCCAAAATGGGAACAGAAGAGGATGACGGGAAGGGCGCCCAGATCGTCATTCTGGATACCATCGGCGAACTGGGACGTCTCTACAGCCTGGCGGATGTGGTTTTTGTGGGTGGCAGCTTTGTAAAAGTAGGGGGCCATAACATCCTGGAACCGGCAGCCCACGGGAAGCCGGTGCTTGTAGGTCCCTATATGTTCAATTTCCAGGAAATTTTCGAGCTCCTTTCCGAAAGAGGCGTATGCATTATGACGCCGGATGAGAAGTCCTTTGAGAAGACGCTACTGGAGCTTCTGGGAAATCCGGAAAAAATGAAGAAAATGGGAGAGGCGGCACTGGAAGTGGTTCATGAAAACCAGGGAGCCACGAGAAGAAATATTGAAGCCTTCGAAGATCTGGTGAAGGAATATGGTATCAAACTGAGGGAAAAGCATGAGTCTTGAAAATTACGTCACCGGCCTCATGAAGAATCCAGCCCCCTCCTTCGGGGACCGTCTGGTGCTCCATCTTCTGGAAAAGCTGGAAAAGGTATACCTTTCCCAGGTGGTGAAGAAGAGGGAAAAGGACAGGGCCCATGCGGCAGACTGCGGGATTCCCGTCATTTCCGTAGGCAATATTACCGCCGGCGGCACGGGAAAAACCCCCTGCATTATCGCCATGGCGGATATGCTGGAAAAAGACGGTTTTCATCCGGCCATTATCAGCCGGGGCTACCGGAGCGGCCTTGAAAAAGAGGGGGGCGTCGTTTCCGACGGAAAACGTATCCTTGTATCCCAGTCTATGGCAGGGGACGAGCCCTACATGATGGCCCTGAAGCTGCCAAAGGTACCGGTGCTGGTGGGGAGAGACCGCATTGCATCGGCCCGGCGGGCGAGAGAGATGGGAGCGGATATGCTCCTTATGGATGATGGTTTCCAGTACTGGAAATTAAAAAGGGACAGGGACATAGTGCTTCTGGACTGCACCAATCCCTTCGGCTATGGCCATGGCCTTCCCCGGGGCCTTCTCCGGGAGCCTTTGGACGCATTAAAGCGGGCCAGCCTTTTCATCCTGACGAAAAGCGACCAGGTATCGCCGGAAAAGGTGGAGGAAATCAAAGGACATCTGGCGCAGGAAGCGGACTCTGTCCCTGTGATTTCCGCCTGCCACCGCCCCTCAAAGGCGGTGCCCTTTGCCTGCTGGAAAGAAAGGGTCCATGAAGGAGATCTTTCCTCCATACAGGGAAAGCGGGCTTACCTGGTTTCAGGCATAGGAAATCCCAAAGCCTTTGCCGGAACTGCGAAAGAAGCGGGCTTCTTCCTCACCGGCGAAATGGCCTATGATGACCACCACCGCTATACGGAAGAGGATGTGCGGAATGTCCTGTCCGAAGCGGTGAAGTATGGTGCCGATATGATTGTAACAACAGAAAAGGACGCTGTAAAAATGATGAACCTTTTGGAAGTGGAAAGGGCAGTGGTTCCTTTTTATGTATTGGAAATCGAGATGGCCTTTTTGGAAGACCAGTCGCTCATTGAAAAGCAATGGGAGGATTTGAAATGAAAGTTGCATGCATTATTCCATCCCGGTATGCCTCTACCCGCCTTCCGGGGAAACCCCTCCGCATGATTGCAGGGGAAACGCTGGTACACCGGGTATATGAAAGGGCCCTTCTGGCCAAGGTACCGGATACGGTGATCGTGGCTACGGACCATGAAGATATTGAAAAAGAAGTAAAGAATTTCGGCGGGAAGGTGGTTATGACCTCTGCCAGTCATCCCACCGGCACGGACCGTCTGGCAGAAGTGGCGGAGAAATTCCCCCAGTATGACATTATCGTCAATGTACAGGGTGATGAGCCTTTGATTGATCCTGATGTCATTGACGATCTGGCCAGGGACCTCATGGACCATGAGGAGCTGGACATGGCCACCGTGGCTACCCCTCTTCGGAAAGAAGAATACGATGACCCATCGGCGGTGAAGGTAGTGGTAAACAGGAAAGGAGAAGCCCTTTATTTCTCCCGTTCCCTTATCCCCTATCCCCGTCATGATTTTGCAGAGCCTTCGCTGAAGCATGTAGGCATTTACGCCTACCGCCGCGATTTTCTTCTGGCCTATGCGAAAATGGACCAGACACCCCTGGAAAAGACGGAGTCCCTGGAACAGCTCCGGGCCCTGGAAATGGGATATAAAATCGGCGTCATTCCGGTAAAGACGGAAGATATAGGCATTGATACAGAAGCTGACTTGAAAAAAGCCAATGAGTATTTTGAAAGGAACCACTTATGAAAACAATCCATGTAGGAAACCTTACCCTGGATGGGGAAAAACTTTTCCTCATCGCCGGCCCCTGCGTTATTGAAGGATACGACCGAACCCTGATGATCGGACGGGAAATCAAGAAAATCTGCGACCGCCTTGGTGTGCAGTACATTTTCAAAGCGTCCTATGACAAAGCAAACCGTTCTTCCTACCATTCCTTCCGGGGACCGGGCCTTGAAAAAGGACTGGAAATCCTGGCGGACATCAAAAAAGAACTGCAGGTACCGGTGCTCTCCGATGTCCATGACGTTACCCAGCTGGCGCCGGCATCCAAAGTGCTGGATATGCTGCAGATTCCTGCCTTCCTCTGCCGGCAGACAGACCTTGTGTATGGCGCTGCCATGACAGGCAAGCCGGTGAACGTGAAGAAAGGCCAGTTCATGGCGCCGGAAGATATGAAGAATGTGATTGAGAAAATGGAAGAGGCCCATAACCCGAACCTGGCAGTGACGGAACGGGGCGTATCCTTCGGCTACCATAACCTGGTGGTGGATATGCGTTCCTTCCCCATTATGCGCCAGTTCGGCTACCCCGTCATTTTTGACGCCACCCACAGCGTACAGCTTCCCGGCGGCATGGGCAGCTCCACCGGCGGCCAGCGGGAATTCATCCCCTACCTGGCAAGGGCGGCAGCAGCTTCCGGCGTAGACGGCTTCTTCATGGAAGTCCACGACAATCCGCCGGAAGGACTCTCCGACTCTACCAATATGCTTTACCTCTCTTCCCTGGAAGACCTGCTGAAAGACCTCATCGCCATTAACCAGGTGGTGAAGAAGGATAAGGAAAAGGGACTGGGGAAATAGTGAGCTGGTGAGCTGGTGGGCTGGTGGGCTAGTGTGCTAGTGGGAAAGTGAGACAGTGGGATAGTATGGGCAGCTGTCTGCTTCCCTCGCCCAAAGGCCGTCAAACCTGAAAACCTTTCTCCTTTGACCTTTTTCTCAATAATATATTTCAAAGAAAAAGTATTGTATAATAGAAAGAATATGGAAGTCTATTTCCTTTGTATTGCAGCATGATGGAGGCAGTATGTCAGTCATTGAAACAGCTTCAAGAGTGCTCCGCGATGAAGCGGAGGCGGTGGTTTCCCTGGTGGATAAACTGGACGGCCAGTTTGAGCAGGCTGTTCATCTGATTGAAAACGCCAAAGGGCGGGTGGTGCTGACAGGTATGGGCAAGTCCGGCCACATTGCCCGCAAGGTGGCGGCTACCATGGCCAGCACCGGCACACCGGCTTTTTTCCTCCATCCGGCGGAAGGCATTCACGGAGATCTGGGCATGGTGACTGCCGATGATGTGGTGATTGCCTACTCCAACAGCGGTGAAACGGCGGAAGTGCTGAATATTCTTCCTTCCCTGAAACGTATCGGCGCCAAGCTGGTGGCAGTGGTGGGGAAGACCCATTCCACCCTTGCCAAGAATGCGGATGCTGTGCTGGATGCAGGTGTGGCAAAGGAAGCGGACAGCCTGGGACTGGCACCGACCAGTTCCACCACCGCCGCCCTGGCTCTGGGGGACGCACTGGCAGTATGCCTTATGGAAAGGCACCATTTCACCGCCGACAATTTTGCTATTTTCCATCCCGGCGGTTCCCTGGGCAAGAAGCTCCTTCTCACCGTGGACATGGTGATGCACAAGGGAGAAGAGAATCCTCTCATTGTGGAAACCGCTTCCGTGAAGGACGCCCTCTTTGTGATGACCGACAAGGGCCTTGGCGCCGTGTCGGTGGTAGATGAAAAGGGACGGCTCAAAGGGCTCATGACCGACGGCGACGTGCGGCGGGGCCTGGAAAAGGGCGTAGATTTCCTGTCTCTTCCGGTGGATGCGGTGATGACAGTGAATCCCCATGTGATTCATAAGGAAAAACTGGCGGCAGAAGGGCTTCATATCATGGAAGAACACAGGCCCCATCCCATTACCGTCCTTCCTGTCATCGATGAAGAGGGCAGGGCCATCGGCATGATCCACATTACGGATCTCCTCAAACAGGGGGTTATGTAATGAAGAAGGCGGAGAACATCAAACTTCTGGCCTTCGATGTGGACGGCACCCTTACCAGCGGCGTGCTGGTTATGGGAGAGGCGGGGGAGGCCTCCAAGCTCTTCCACGCCAGGGACGGCCTGGCCCTTGCCCTGGCCCACCGCATGGGCTATAAAACCGCCTTCATTACAGGCAGGAAAAGTCCGATTGTGGAAAACAGGGGACGGGAACTGTCTGTGGACTTCATCCTTATGGGCATTTCCGATAAGGTAAGCGCCATGGAAAAGCTCCTTCAAGAGGAAGGCCTTTCCTGGGAAGAAGCGGCCTACATGGGAGATGACCTGAACGACCTGCCCCTTCTGGAAAAGGTGGGCCTTGCCGCTTCTCCCAGAGACGGGGTGAAGGAAGTGAGAGAGTGCGCTGATTTCATTTCCCGTTTTGAAGGCGGCCGGGGTGCGGCCAGAGAACTGATAGAAAAGGTAATGAAATCCCAGCACCTCTGGAAAGAAGCGGTGGATTCCTACCGGGACGGCAGCCATAGGGTGCAGCAGTAGGAGGATTTCATTTTGTATACGATTTTGTTTTCCGGAAAGAAGTGAAGCCATGTTATTCAATGTACGTTACGGGATATTGAAGGGAATCAGCAGCCTTCTCTGCTCCATGTCCTATGATCATATCCTGGCCATCGGGCGCTTTCTGGGCCCCTGCATTATGAACCGCATAGCAAAACAGAAGAAACGGGGAATCCGGCAGATTATGATCGGACTTGGCGTTTCCCGTCCGGAAGCGGAAAGACTTTTGCAGAAGGTCTATGAAAATATAGGCATGTCTGCCATGGAAATGATGTACATGCCCCGCCTGTGCCGGGAGAAGGATCACATTGACGATTATGTGAAAATCGACCATCCGGAAAACCTGGAAGCTGCCTATGCAGAGGGCAGAGGTATCGTAGGCCTTACAGCCCACATGGGAAACTGGGAATGGCTGGGCGCCGGCCTTGCCCTTCACGGTTATGATACATCGGCCATCGGAAAGAAACAGTCCGATGATGCCCTCATGAAAATGATCAACAGCTACCGTGCCATGGCAGGGCAGCATATCTACCTCACCGGTACCGGCGGCTATGAAATGATTGCAGCCGCCCGTTCCATGAAGAAAAACCACATCCTGGGCTTCCTTTCCGATAAGGATGGAAACAAGGTAGGGGTGCCGGTACTCTTTATGAACCGCGTCTTTTCCTTTCCCCAGGGGCCGGCGGTGTTTGCAAAGAAATTCAAAGCGCCTGTTGTCCCCATTTTCATCGTAAGAAATGAAGGGGGAAGGGGCCACACCATCTGCGTGGGGAAACATTTCTATTATGAAAATACGGGAGATAAGGACAGGGATCTTCTCAAAAATTCCCAGAAAATGGCATCCATTATGGAAGATTTCATCAAAGAACATCCTTCCGACTGGCTCTGGTTCCAGCACCTGTTCTGGACCCGCCCCGGCAAGATCCGGATGTATAATGAACTCAGCCCGGAAGAAAAGGAAAAGTTTGCGGCAGGTATGGACGAAGAGTGGAATGAAACCAAAGGAGGAAAGGAATGAAAAAGAACCGGAATCTGATTTTAATTGCGGTGCTGGTTCTCCTGATTGCAGGAGGCATCTATTTCCTCTTTAAGGATGATAATAAAGGCATGCATGCCGCATCATCACAGGGCCCTTCCATCGAGTTCCACAATTCGGACATGAAGGAAACCAAGGACGGCAAACTGGTATGGCGCTTCAAAGCCGGCCATGTGACGGTGAGCAGGGACCAGAACCATGTAACCATGGAAAATGTGGAAGGTTACTTTGCCAAGGACGGCGATGAGCTCCATCTGAAGGCAGACCGGGGCAGGGTTGACCGCAGCACCAAAATTATTTATATTGAAGGCAATGTAGAAGGGTATGGCAAAGAGGGGGAAGAGCTCTATGCCGAAAACCTGACCTACGATGGCAATAAGGATATCCTTTCCACCGACAAGGCCTTTGTGGCCAAGAAGGATGGCAAGGTACTCACCGCCGACCGGTTCGAGGCGGACCGGGTGATTCAGAAGATTACGGCCAGAGGACATGCAAAACTGGCAGATGAGGAGGGGACAAAGTGAGATTCTTATATACTGCACTGGCGGCACTGGCTATTTCCGTAGGCGCTGCCGGAGGGGCCATGGCTGATGATATTACAGCCGACGTTTTGACCTATGATGGAAATACAAAAGTAGTGACTGCCAAGGGAGACGTGGTAATCCATGCCAACCAGGGTGCCACCATTACTGCATCCCAGGGGGAATACCACTTTGAAGACAGAAGCGCCTACCTGGAAGGCGGCGTCCACTATGTGAAAGAAGCCACCACCCTGGACGCGGCAAAAATGTACCTCTACCAGGACAAGACCGCCCGGGGCATAGGCAGCGTCAACTTCCATGACGGCGCGGAAAACCGCACCCTCAAGGGAGACGATGTCATGTACAATCCGGATACGGGATTTGGCAAAATCGAAGGGAATGGCTATCTGTCCTCCCCTGACGGCACCCTGGAAGCGCCCCACATTGAAGGCAATATGAAGCAGGTGAAAGTGGTAGCCACCGGCGGCGTCAACCTTTCCAGCAGCCTTCATAATGCCGTAGGCTACGGCGATGAGGCTGTCTATACAAGAACCGGCAGGGACGGCAGTGACGGGAAACTGGTACTTTCCGGCAATGCCTGGGTCAATCAGAACGGCAATTCCTTTACCGGGCCGGAACTGGTGCTTAGGGACGCTGACAAAGTGGTGGAAACCACAGGCAGAAGCACCATTGTGATTACAAATACAGGAAGCACGGCAGACACATCGGATAAAGGGAGCTCTTCTTCCGATAATGGAAGCGTTCCCCAGGGACCGGTAACCGCTGCCACTCCTATTGCAGGACGGCCGGAGGAAGCCGGAGCACCACTGACAACGAAGGACAGCAAATGAAAATAGAAACACACAACCTTATCAAACGGTACGGAGAGCGTACCGTGGTGGACCATGTGAATGTGGAAGTGGAACAGGGCACCATCGTAGGCCTTCTGGGCCCCAACGGTGCAGGAAAGACCACCACCTTCTACATGATCGTAGGCATTATCCAGCCCGATGAAGGGGATGTTACCGTTGACGGCACCTCCCTGGTGGGCATGCCCATCTACAAACGGCACCAGTTCGGCATCGGATACCTGCCCCAGGAAGCCTCCGTATTCCGCAAAATGACCGTATGGGAAAACCTCATGTCCCTTCTGGAAACGAGAAAAGAGCTGACCCCCGAAGAGCGGACGGAAAAGGCGGAAGCCCTTCTGGAAGAATTCCATATCAGCCATGTGAAGGATACCCAGGGCAATGCCCTCTCCGGCGGCGAGCGCCGCCGCGTGGAAATCGCCCGGGCCCTCACCATGGATCCTGCCTTCATCCTCCTGGATGAACCCTTTGCAGGCGTTGACCCTCTGGCGGTGGAAGACATCCAGAGCGTGGTGATGCACCTTAAAACAAGGGGCATCGGCATCCTGATTACCGACCATAATGTGCGGGAAACCCTGCGTATTGTGGACAATGCCTACATCCTTTCCGAAGGAAAAATCCTTCTGAAAGGAAAGGCCCATGAAATTGCCGTCAATCCGGTGGCGAAGAAATTCTATCTGGGAGAAAATTTCAGCTTATGACAGATATAACCAATCAGGGGAGGAAATTCTGATGAGACTTTTGGACAAATACACATTAAAAGAATTTCTCGGCCCCTTCCTCTTCGGCGTGGCCGCATTTACCGCCATCTTTCTGGGGGCGGACACCCTTTTGAAAATTGCCAGCTACGTGACGAAATACGGAGCTTCTCCCGTTTCCGCCCTTAAAATCTTCATCCTGGCCCTGCCCCGCATCGTGGTATACACCTTCCCCATGGCAGTGCTCCTGGGGGCACTCATGTGCTTCTCCCGGCTTTCCGGCTCCAGCGAACTCATCGTCATGCGTTCCTCCGGACAGAGCTTCCTCCGCCTGGCGGCGCCGGTATTCATCCTTTCCCTCTTCATCAGCCTCTGCGCCGTGGCCTTCAACGAGTACGTGGTGCCCTGGACGAACCGGGAATACGAGTACGTGCTGAATACGGAAATCAAGAAGAACTTCAATCCCGGCGTTACGGACCATGTGGTGGTGCGGGACGTGCAGAACGGGAAAATCGTCCACCTTCTCTATGCCAGAAGGTATAACCCTTCCACCAAGGAACTGGAAAACATTACAGTCCAGGAATTCCAGAACGAAGAAGTAATCCGTGTGGAAAATGCCCCCAAAGCCATTTGGCAGAACGGCGTATGGGTCATGACCGACGGCATTATCTATGACCTCACCGGTGACGGTGTGGACCGCATGATGCACTTCGAGAGGCAGGACATCCCCTATGCCCAGTCGCCGGAAGATATTCCCAAGGAAAAGAAGAACTATGATGAAATGACCATCCGCGAACTGCTCCTTACCAAAAAGGCCTATGCAGCAGCCCATGCGGATACCACTCCCATCATGATGGAAGTGCATCGCCGCTTCTCCCTGCCCATGGCAAGCTTCGTCTTCGCCATCGTAGGCGCTCCCCTGGGTGTACAGAAGCAGAGATCCTCCTCCTCCATCGGATTCGGGCTGTCCGTGGTCATCATCTTTCTCTACTACGCCATTATGACCTTCCTGGAAGCCCTGGGAAAAGGCCACGTCATGCCTGCCACCCTGGCAGTATGGCTGCCGAACCTCATAGCCCTTGTCACAGGCTGCTGGCTCATCCATCGGGTAGATAAATAAAAGAAAGAGTCGCGGGAATCCCTGCGGCTCTTTTTGCATGGAAGAAAACTTCCCTGTCCGACATGGGAACACTGCGGGTCATCTCAATAGGAAACTTTATGCGAATAGTTTCCTGTCTGACATGGGAACACTGCAGGCCATCTCAGCAGGAAACTGTCCCATCCCGGTATTTCATAAACATGGAAAAGAAGGTATAATAGAATAGAATATTCTTAAGATTAAAAAGAAAGGAGGAATGTCATGTTTATAGGGGCTGCCATATTTCTTGTGCTGATCGTCATGGGCGGGGTCATTGCCTTTCTGGGGGACCGTATCGGCTCCAAGGTAGGCAAGAAGAGGATGACCCTCTTCGGACTGCGCCCTAAATATACATCGGTTATCGTGACCATTATTTCCGGCGTGCTTATTTCCTTCTCCACCGTTGCTGTCATGGCGGTGGTGAATGAAAATGTGCGGGTGGCTCTTTTCGGCCTGTCCAGGCTGCAGGCCCAGATGAATGACCTGAACCAGGAAATCAAAGTAAAGAACAGGGAACTGGAAAAGGGAAAGCGCCAGCTGGAAGCCAGAAATAAGGAATATGAAGATGTGACAAAGAAGTCGGAGGAAACATCAAGGGAGCTGGACCGGGTAGAAAGCCAGCGTGTCTACATGGAAAACGAGCTGGCTTCCGTGCAGGATGCCTACGATGAAGCCCAGGCAGGGGTGGAAAAGTCTGCCCGGGAAATCCAAAATCTGGAAAAGACAAAGGAAGAATTAAGCAGCAATATCAGTACCCTGAATGAAGAAAAAAAGACGCTCCTTGATAATATCTACGCCCTTCGGGAAGGACAGGTGGTGATGCAGGCAGGACAGATTCTTACCAGTGTCACCGTGGACGAGAATATGACCAGGGAACAGACGGTACAGATGCTGGAAAGCGTGCTGAAGGATATTAATCATATGCTGAAGCAGCAGATGAATATTACCGATGAAAGCGTAAACCTTGTCCGCATCAGCCAGACTGATTTCGACAATGCGGTGCAGGAAATCGCCGGCGCTAAAAACAAGAAGCTGGTACGCATTGTGGCAGCCCAGAACCTCATCCGCGGCGAAAGGCTGATTGTTGATTTCGACATTCATGACAACCTCCTTGTATTCAGCAAAGGGGAAGTGGTATACCGGGGCAGTCTGGATGCCTATAAGGATATCCGGAATTACGAGCTCCAGGTACTTCGTTTCCTGAAAGACCTGAACCACTATGCCCAGTCCAAGGGGGTACTGCCGGATCCCATTACCGGCAACGTAGGCGTACTGGAAGGGCAGGAACTGATGGATGTGATCCAGAAAGTCAAAGATTACGGCGGCCAGTGCACCCTTACTGTTACAGCCAAACGGGATATTTATTCCCAGGGGCCGCTTCTCATTGATGTGCGGGTGGAAAGGAAAGGAGACAATCCATGATACTGGCCGTCGATCCGGGAAAGGATAAAACGGGCTGCGCCGTGGTGGAAGAAGACGGAAGCCTTGTGGTGAAGAAGGTAGTTCCCACTGTTTCCTATGAAAAGGAAATAGGCCTCCTCCTCTCCCGCTTCCCGGTGCGGGCCTTCATCATGGGTAACGGCACCCGCCATCAGGAAATGAAAGACCGCAGCGAAAAACTGCTGAAAGCCATGGAAAGAGAGATTCCGGTGATTCTGGTGGATGAAAAATATACCACGGAAATGGGAGAGGCCTGGTACTGGAAGGATCATCCAGCCAGAGGCCTTGCCCGCCTCATCCCCAGAGGTATGCGTACCGTCCCCGTGCCGGTGGATGACTACGTAGCCTGGATCATAGGAAATATCTACCTGGGACACGTGAAGGCAGAGGACGTGGGGCACAGGAAGGTGTAGATGCTGTGGGGCAATGCAAATTATATCGGCATGACACATTTGCAAATCACCTCAGTAGGAAACTTTATGCGAATAGTTTCTTGTCCGACATGGGAACACTGCGGGTCATCTCAGTAGGAAACCTTTCGCGAATAGTTTCCTGTCCGACATGGGAACACAGTGTGTCATCTCAGTAGGAAACTTTTCGCAAATAGTTTCCCGTCCGGCATGACACATTTGCAAATCATCACAGCAGGAAACCCTTCGCAAACAGTTTCCTGTCCGACATGATAACAACGTGGGTCAGCTCAATAGGAAACTAGTTCACCAGCTCACTAGGGAAGCGCTGATTAAANNGGTGCCGTAAGGCACCAAAGGGGGTGCCGCATTTTCCTCGCGCCAAAAGCGCGGTTGGCTTGTTTTCCCTTCGCTCGCCAGATCGGTTGTAAAGGTTTTCCCAGCTCACTAGCCCACCAGCTCACT
>DCJJ01000081.1:28979-31112 GCA_002320515.1 Dialister sp. UBA1703
AATTAATCAGTGCTTCCCTAGTACACTAGTACACCAGCCACCCCGGCTTCCCAACCCCCTCCCCATTTATGCTATAATGAAGAAAGACATTCTGCAGAAATGCTTTTCAGGAAAATGGGCTGCAGCAGTCTGATTTCTATGGGAAAGAAAAAACGGAAGGAGCAGATGTATGAAAAAAATCGTTGTAACCGTAATCGGTGCTGACCGCGTAGGCATTGTTGCCGGCGTAGCAGCCGCTCTGGCTAAGGAAAATATCAATATCCTTGATATTTCCCAGACCATTTTAGGAGATATTTTCGATATGGTCCTGATCTGCGACATGGAGAAGGCCAAAGGATCCCTGAAGGAAGTACAGGACGACCTGGGTGCCCTGGGCAAAGAACTGGGCGTTGATGTACGGGCCCAGCTGGCTGATATTTTCTATGCCATGCACCGCATCTGAAAGGGGGAGCCATGCTCGATATTGAAGAAATTCTAGCTACGGAGCGTATGTTTGACCAGAACAAACTGGACGTACGCACCATCACCATGGGTATTTCCCTCTTAGGCTGTGTCTCCGATGATGAAAAGACGTTGAATCGCAAAATTTACGACACCATCTGCACGAAGGCAGAACATCTGACGGAAGTGAGCCATGATATTTCCAGAGAATACGGCGTACCCATTATTAACCGCCGTATTTCCGTCACCCCCATTTCCCTTGTAGCCGGCGGTATCAAAGCCAAAAGCTATGTATCCATTGCGCAGACCCTGCAGAAAGCAGCGGACGAAGTGGGCGTAGACATTCTAGGCGGCTTCTCCGCCCTCGTAGACCGGGGCATGTCCTCCGCCGACAAAATCCTCATCGACTCCATTCCGGAAGCCCTTGCCTCCACAAAAAGCATCTGCAGCTCCGTAGCTGTAGGCTCCACCAAGGCAGGCATCAATATGGACGCCGTGAAACGGATGGGCGAAGTGGTGAAGGAAACGGCTGAACTCACCAAGGACCAGGACGCCTATGGCTGCACCAAACTGGTGGAATTCTGCAACGCTGTGGAAGACAACCCCTTCATGGCCGGCGCATTCCACGGCATCACCCAGGGCGATACCGCCATCCATGTAGGCGTTTCCGGCCCCGGCGTAGTGAAAAGAGCCCTGGAAGACGTAAAAGGCGCACCTCTCAACGTAGTGGCCCGCACCATTAAAAACACCGCCTTCATGATCACCCGCCTCGGACAGATGGTGGCAGAAGCAGCCACCGAAAGACTCCATGCCCCCTTCGGCATTATCGACCTCTCCCTGGCCCCCACCTCCGCCGTCGGCGACAGTGTGGCCCAGGTGCTGGAAGAAATGGGACTGGAAAGCTGCGGCGGTCCCGGCACCACAGCAGCCCTGGCCCTCCTGAACGACGCAGTCAAGAAAGGCGGCCTCATGGCCTCCTCCAGCGTAGGCGGCCTCTCCGGCGCCTTCATCCCCGTCAGCGAAGACCTGGGCATGATCCAGGCCGTGGAAAAAGGCAGCCTCTGCCTGGAAAAACTGGAAGCCATGACCTGCGTCTGCTCCGTAGGCCTGGACATGATTGCCATCCCCGGCGACACCCCCGCCTCCACCATCTCCGCCATCCTGGCTGACGAAGCAGCCATCGGCATGATTAACAACAAGACCACCGCCACCCGCCTCATCCCCGTACCGGGAAAGAAACCGGGCGACATGGTCCAGTTCGGCGGCCTCATGGGCTACGCCCCCGTCCTGGAAATCAACAAATTCCGGGCCGACGAATTCATCAACCGCGGCGGCAAAATCCCCGCACCTATGAGATCTCTCACCAACTGATGGGAAATGTGAAAAGAGGAAATCCGGACTTTCGGATTTCCTCTTTTTTCGATGCAAAGGCTCAACGGATTGACTGGCCCTTGGACACGCCTGCGGCGTGAGGGTTTAGAAGGTTCAGAAGGTTCAGAAGGTTCAGAAGGTTCAAAGGGTTCAGAGGGGAAGGATTGCCCTGCGGGCAATGATTATGAAGTCAGCGTTATGGGAATAGCTTTCTGCTGCATAAATCGTGCTGAACATTCTGCTGAATTGGCCACTGACGTGGCCACCCCCTATCCGGCTGCGCCGGACTCCCCCCTATTCAGGGCAATGCTACTTAGTTAA
>DCJJ01000058.1 GCA_002320515.1 Dialister sp. UBA1703
TTTAATCAGCGCTTCCCTAGTGGACTAGTAAGTGTCACTATCTACATGTACCAGAATTCTTCGCCTGGGGTCAGAATGACGATGAGGGCGGGAGAGAGTCCCGTAACGCTGACTTTATACTCATCGCCCGAAGGGCGATACCACAACCCTCGGCGGCGTAGTCGCCGTCAAACCTGAAAACCCTCCGGCCCAACGGGCCGGTCCAACTTAAGAACCTTTTTTTATAAATCACATTGGTGTCCATATGAATTCTTTCTTAGTAGGTCTGCAGTTTCTCACCCGCATCCATATTTCAAACAGTACGGTGTGGAAGGATGAGGAATTCGGAAAAAGTGTAATGTGGTTTCCTGTGTATGGATGGATTATCGGCGCATTTATGTGCCTCATCTATTTCCTCATGAAACCTCTTGATATGCCCTATCTCACTGCCTTTGTCATCGTGCTGGGGGAGCTTTTCCTTTCGGGCGGTACCTTGGCTGACGGGCTCATGGATTCTTCGGACGGGCTTTTTTCCGGCCGGTCCAGGGAGCGGTCCCTGGAGATTATGAAGGACAGCCTCATCGGCTCTTTCGGCCTTTTGTCCATGATTATTTTCATCAATCTCTACACCCTGGGACTTGGGTCTCTGGACGGGGCCCTCTATCCGGTGCTCATGGCGGCGCCTACGCTGGGGCGGCTGAATCTTGTGATCAGCATCTGTGAGTATCCCTATGCCCGGCCCTACGGCATGGGGAAGGCTTTTTCCGCTTACCGTTCCAAACATGCGGTGGCCATTGCTTCTTTCTTTGCACTTCTTCCGGCCCTCTATTTCGGCTTTGTCTATGTGCTTCTGGCAGGGGCGTCCCTGCTTCTGGGGCTCTACCTTAACCACTGGATTGTCGGTAAAATCGGCGGCACCACCGGAGATACCTACGGCTTTGTGAATCAGGTGACGGAAGTATTTCTTGTTCTTCTCTTTGTTTTAATTTCCAGGGGGAATGTATGGCATATGTAGTCAGTTCGCCGGGCTCCTGCGGGGAGTTTATCCAGGGCTATAAGGATGGCTCTTCCTTTATGGTCACCTGCCCTGTGGACCGCTTTTCCTATGCCCTTTCCGGCTTTGACGGGGCAGGGGAGAAGCTGCCGGCCAAGGCGGAAATGGCGGTGCGCCATACCCTTTCTTATCTGGGAGAAGGGGGAAGGGCAGTGCCCCTCCGTTTGAAATCCTATATTCAAAAGGGAAAAGGCATGGCCTCCAGCACCGCCGATATCAGCGCAGCGGCCCAGGCGGCTGCCCTTTCCCTTGGACGGAAGCTGTCGGAAAGGGAAATCGCAGACATTGCCCTTTCCATCGAACCCAGCGACGCCACCTTTTTCCCGGGGATCGTGGAGTTTGACTACCGGGAAGGGAGGCTCATCCATGAAATGGGACTGTGCCCTTCCATGCAGATCCTGGTTTACGACTGCGGCGGGGAAGTGGACACCATGCAGTTTAATTCCAGAGGGGACCTGGTGGATCTCCAGAGAAGCAATGAAAAGGAAATCAGCCGGGCCCTTGCCCTTTTCCGCAGGGGGATTGCGGAAAAATCGCTGGACCTTATCGGTGAGGCGGCGTCCATTTCCTCCTTTGCTAACCAGAAAATCCTCTTCAAGAAACCGCTCTCCGATTTCTACCGCCACGGCCTTGCAAGGGGCGGGAAAGGGGTGATCTGCGCCCACAGCGGCACGGTGCTGGGCCTCATCCTCCCCATGGACCGGGACGCTGAGGCGGTGCGCTCTTTCCTTGATGAAAAAATGAAGGGAAGGATTTCCTTCCTGGACCTGGTGCATATCACAAACCAGGGCATGCAGTGCAGAAAGTGTGATGTGAATGACTTTGAAAAGCTCTAGGCACGGCGGGGACGTATTCTCCCTTGCCCCTGCCGAAAGAAATAAAATCCTTGATTTCAGCATCAATATCAACCCACTCGGCCTTTCTCCCCAGGGGAGAAGGGCTCTTGAACGTTATTGGGAAATCGAAACCCTGCGCTATCCGGATGTGGAGGACCGGGACGTGACGGAAGCCCTGGCAAAAGCCTATCATATGCCAAAGGACACCATCGCCCTGGGAAACGGGGCCACAGAGCTCATGTACACCCTCCTTGCCATGATTCGCCCTTCCAAAGTGCTGGTGCCGGCGCCTGCCTTTTCGGAATACCGCCTTTCCGCCGAAGCGGCAGGCATTCCTACGGAAAGCTTCCTTCTGGACAGGGACCATGACTTTGCCCTGCCCCTGGAAGAACTGGAAAACCGGATGACCGAAAACTCCCTCATCTACCTAGGCCATCCCAACAACCCCGACGGCTGCCTCCTCCGGAAAGACGATTTCCTGTCCCTCCTTTCCATGGCGGAAGAAAAGAAAAGCCTCCTTGTAATCGACGAATCCTTCATCGACTTCGTGGAAGGGGACGTTTCCTGCCGTCCCTATGTGAATAACAATTCACATGCAGTGGTCGTTATGTCCCTCACCAAATTCTACGCCGTGCCCGGTCTCCGCATCGGCTGCTCCTTCGCCGCTCCCCCTTTGACGGAAAAGCTCAAAAGCCGTCTCATCCCCTGGAACGTGAACGGCCCCGCCCAGCTCTACATGACCTATGCCGCAGGGGACAGGAAATTTATAGAAAAATCCAGAACCTTCTGCAGAAAAGAAAGGGCCCGCTTCGTGAAAGCCCTTTCAGAAATCGAAGGACTTCAAGTGTACCCGGGCTGCGTCAATTTCATCCTTCTGAAACTCACCGGCTCCATCAGAAACGCCGTCGATTTGCAGAAACTTCTCCTTCCCGAAAACATCTTTATCCGCCAGTGCGGCAACTACGAAGGCCTTGATGACTCCTACTTCCGGCTGGCCGTGAGGACAAGGGAAGAAAACGACCGGCTCATTCACGCTTTGAAAGAGGTTTACCATCCATGATTACACTCTATCTTGTACGGCACGGCCAGACCGTGTGGAACAGCTCCGGAAAATACCAGGGCCGCACCGACGTGGCCTTAAGCGAAAAAGGCCTTGCCCAGGCGGAAAAGACGGTGGAACGCTTTCGGAGCGTCCACCTGGACGGCGTCATCGCAAGTCCCCTTATGCGGGCCGCCGACACTGCCAGAGGCATTGCAGAAACCCATGGCCTTCCCCTGGAAACGGACAGCCGTCTCATGGAACTCTCCTTCGGTGACTGGGAAGGAAAGACCTACGACGAAATCGAAAAAATCTGGCCCGGCATGATCGAAGCCATGTACCACGACGCCGGCACACTGAAACTCCCGAACGGCGAATCCTTCGAAGACTGCCAGACACGGTGCATGGAAGCGGTGAATGAAATCATTCAGCGGGGCGACAGCAAATCCTACGCCATCGTCTGCCACGGAGCAGCGCTGCGCACCATCATCTGCGCCCTCATCCATATCCCGCTGGCAAGGTCCTGGAACCTGGCCCTCTCCAACGCCAGCATCTCCCAGGTCAACATCTACCCGGGAGATATGAATATGCTCTATACCCTGAACGATACCTCCCATCTGGGAGAACTGAAGTCGGGAAGCTAGGGATGCACTGATTAATTCGCAGAATCGA
>DCJJ01000026.1:0-2007 GCA_002320515.1 Dialister sp. UBA1703
GCTCGCTATTCGCGTTGTCCCATTCCTTGCATTGCATAAAAATCCAAGAAGAAAAGCAGACAGTGATTTAATCAGCGCTTCCCTAAGAATCCTCCGGCGTGAGCCGGTCAGTCTTAAGAACCTTTTCCTCCGCCCCTTTCCCGCCGATTATGATATACTGGATAAAACCATTTAAGAGTATCCGCTTATGCAGGAGGAAATCATGCAGATAGACAGCGCTGTATTATATGTAATTACCAAAAAATTGAAGGAAAAGCTGGATGCCTGCCAGGTGCGGCAGGTGCACCAGATAGACAACCGTATTATGGATCTGGAGCTTTTCTGCACTGACGGGGACATTGTAAGCCTTATGATTAATACCTACAATCCGCCCCTGCTTTACCTTACGTCGAAAGGGAAAAACAAAAAGCAGTACTCCCCTTCCCAGACTTTCTGTATGACCCTTCGGAAATATCTGGAGGGGAGCCGCCTTTCCCGCATAGAACAGGTAGACATGGACCGGGTGGTGGCCCTTTCCTTTGACCGCATTGAAGCGGGAAGTGAAATCATTACCCGCACCCTTTGGGTGGAACTGCTGCCGGCATCACCGAACATGATTCTCACTGAAGGAAATACAATAATTGATGCCTGCCTTCGAGGAAAGAAGCTGGACCGCCTGCTGGTACCAGGAGAAACCTATTCCCTCCCCGGTCATGGAGACCGCATGGATTTCATGAAATTCAGCAGGGAAGAACTGAAAAACATCCTTGATTTCTCCAGGAAAGAAGACATCCCCCTTGACAGCTGGCTTTTTGGTCATTTCAACGGTTTTTCCCGTTTTCTGGCAGATGAGCTGGCCCTGGAAAGCCATGTGCCTGCCGATATTCCCCTTTCTTCTATCACCGATGAGGACGAGGAGCGGATTCTTTCGTCCATTACAAATATGGCGGAAGCTATTCAAAATTCCAACTGCCTTTACATTTATAAAAATGGAAAAGGGAAAAAGACGGCCAGCCCCATTCCCCTTTCCATTCTGAAAGATGAACCGGAAAAGGCGGAGGTCCTTTCCTTCATCGAAAAAGAGGCGGAAAGCGGCGCCGGCTCCATCAGCCAGGCGGTGCAGGACTATAAGAAGCAGCTCCATACCCTTATCAAAAGGGAGGAAAGGAAGAAACGGAAAATAGGCGATGAGATGAAGGAAACATCCCGCATGGACCAGTACAAACTGTGGGGCACCCTTCTTTCCATCTATGCCTATGAAAAAATCAACCACAGGACGTCCCTCACCCTGTCCAATCTTTTCAAAGATCCGCCGGAGGATGAGACCATTCCAGTAGATCCCCTCCTTTCCGTTTCCGCCAACAGCCAGATGTATTTCAAGAAATACAATAAAATGAAAACAAGAAGCGCCATCGGCCAGGAAAAACTGGACGAATGCGACAAACGTCTTTCCTACCTGCAGGATACACTCTACTTTGCAGAACAGGTAACCACCAAGCAGGAGCTGGAGGCGCTGAAGGAAGAGCTTAAAAATCTGGGTATAGATAAGAGGCAGGCCCAGGGAAAGAAAAAAGGAAATAAACCCGGCAAAAAATCGCAGGCTCCCCAGATTGAAAGCCGCATGATTGACGGATTCAAGGTGTGGATCGGCACCAGCAATACGAAGAACGAATACCTCACCCTTCATAAGGCTGCCAAAACGGACATCTGGCTCCACGCCAGAGCCATTCCCGGATCCCATGTGGTGATTGAAGCAGGAAATGAAACAGTGCCGGAAGATACCCTTGCCAAAGCTGCCGCCCTGGCCGCCTGGAACAGCAAAGGAAGAAATTCCGGCAAAGTGGATGTGGACTACACCCTCATCCGGTATGTGAAAAAGATTCCCGGAGGACCACCGGGGCTTGTGAATTATACCCACCAGAAAACCATAACCGCTGTGCCGGAAGATGTGAAATAGTGGGCTGGTGTACTAGTGAGCTAGTGAGCTAGTGAGCTAGTGGGCTGGTGGGCTAGGGAAGCACTGATTAA
>DCJJ01000026.1:2114-2625 GCA_002320515.1 Dialister sp. UBA1703
TAAAAATTCAAGAATAAAAGCAAACAATGATTTAATCAGCGCGTCCCTAGTGAGCTGGTCGGAGTCAATGTCTACGTGTACTGCGCGTATTCTGCATAGAATGCGCGAGTCGGCCAAAGTTGGCCCTTAGCCTGCCCATAAAAGGGCCTTCCTTTTAATTGGTCGACAGACGACCTTTCACTGTCGCTCAGAATGACGTGTGAGAGGCGTAAAAGTGAAGGATAGCGCCGGTTACGAGATGGCCCCACAAGTCGCGGGCTCTTTGGTGCTGACGCACCACCTTCCCCCGCTAAAACGTTGGGACAATAAAAGTGGTGAAGGGGCTGTGAAAAAATGATTTACATTTTTTCACAGCCCCTTTTGTAAACATAAATTTTACGGAAACTGGCCAAATGACAGTCTGCTTCCTGCCTCTACGTCATTTCGAGCGGTGCTGCATGTGGTTATGGATGATCATGCCATTTGTTCTATTGGGGCTCTGAGTCGAGAAATCTCCTGCCACCATGCTGCT
>DCJJ01000026.1:2767-8322 GCA_002320515.1 Dialister sp. UBA1703
CTGACCGGCTGCGGTCGAAATGACAGTGAGGTGAAGTGGCAGCTGTGTCATTTCTGTATTTTTTCACAGCCCCTTTTTATTTTCTCCCTTTCTCCACTTGAAATTTTAAAGTGTTTTTCATAATCGGTTTACTCCATATATCGGCAATGCTAAAATCTAATTATGAAAAACCATATTTCTGCAAGGAGGAAATTATCATGAATAAACAGGAAGAAGCAGTACACGCCCACAACTGCGGCTGCTGCCACTGCCACCACCATCATCATGGGGAAAGTCATATCCATGAAGATGATTCCGGAAGCGACACTGAGGAAGACCACCATCACGGATGCTGCGGTCATCATCATGATCATAACCATCACCATGAGGAGCCTCTTCCCCACGATCATTCCCATGATCCGGAAATGGCAAGGTATGTGAATAACGAAAAGGATATCATGGAAGATGAGAAGGACATTGACGCCGATGAGCGCCGTGCTTTTGGCCATTTCCATGATTTAGGAATCCACCACCGGGAAGGTCATGCATCGGACTGCCACTGCCATGAATGTGTGGAGGAAGAGGACTGCGACATCTGCG
Organism: Dialister sp. UBA1703; assembly: GCA_002320515.1. Classification (GTDB taxonomy): domain Bacteria; phylum Bacillota; class Negativicutes; order Veillonellales; family Dialisteraceae; genus Dialister. The sequence goes on from DCJJ01000026.1 coordinate 3,347, forward strand.
GGAAAAGCCTTGACCGCTGCCGCTGCAATTTCCTTGGAAATACGTACCACCGCGCCGTGTACCACATGGAACATCTGGACTGCATGGAATGTGCCGCTAAGATGGAAGGGAAGATTCGGGAAATGCCCTCTGTTTTCTTTGCTTCCATTTCTTTCCGTACCAAGGAGCTCCGCCTTGTTTCCAAAGAGGATCCGGATCAGCTTCTGAAGGAAGTACTGGCAGTATGCAGAAGCGTTGATGAATCGGTGGGCATTGTGCCGCCGGTGGATAGGGCAGCCTACCGGACTGAAACCTATGAAATCCCTACCCTGGACTGCGCTGCCTGCGCGCTGAAACTGGAAAAGCTGATTAACCGTCAGCCCGGCGTTCTCTCCGCTTCCATTTCCTATGCCACGAAAACTATGAAGCTCACGGCAGAGGACCCGGACAGCCTGATTCCCACCCTTACGGAAAAGTGCAATGAGGTGGAGTCTCCTACGGAAATCAGGAAGAAAGTGCGGGCTCCCAAAAAATCCATGGAGGAAAAGGAAAAGCCCCTCCCCTTTTATCGAAAGCTTTTTACCGAAGAAGGACAGCTCCGGATGGGCGGCATTCTCTTTGTGCTGGGCATGGTGCTGCACTACCAGCCCTTTGGCATCCTGTCCCTGCCGGACATGTACGGGAATATTCTTTTCTTTATTTCCTACCTCATTCTTGGCGGGCCCATCCTTTGGACAGCACTGAAGAATGTGAGCCACGGGGAATTCTTTGATGAAACCTTCCTCATGACCATCGCCACCTTAGGCGCCTTCGGCATTCAGGAGTACCCGGAAGCGGTGGGTGTCATGTTCTTCTACCGCATCGGTGAATATCTCCAGGATCTGGCCAGCGGAAAGAGCAGGAAACAGATTATGGACGCCGTAGATCTTCGTCCGGAAGTGGTGCAACGTCTCTCCGGTAATGAAATGGAAACCGTTCCGGCGGAAGAGGCCAGGGTAGGAGACATTCTTCTTATCCGCCCCGGCGACCGTATCCCCCTGGACGGACTCATTGTAGAAGGAAACACGCAGATTGATACCTCCGCCGTTACCGGAGAACCAAAACCGGTGATGGCACCGGCAGGAAGCCATGTGGACTCCGGCTGCGTCAATATGACCGGCACCATCAAACTGCAGGTAACCAAGATACTGGCAGAATCCATGGTCAGCCGCATTCTGGACTCCGTGGAAAATGCAGTGGCCAGCAAGCCGAAAATCGACCGCTTTATTACCCGTTTCTCCCGCATTTATACGCCGGCGGTGGTACTGATTGCCCTTCTTGTAGCAGTGGTTCCTCCCCTCTTCTTCCAGGCGGACTGGGAGAAATGCATTTACACCGCCCTCACCTTCCTCGTCATCTCCTGCCCCTGCGCCCTTGTGATTTCCGTGCCCCTGGCATTCTTTGCAGGCATCGGACGGGCTTCCAAAGAGGGTATCCTCTTTAAAGGCGGCACGGTGATGGAAGTGCTCTCCAAAGTCAAAGCGGCGGTGATGGATAAGACAGGTACCCTGACGGAAGGCAAATTCAAGGTACGCTCCATCCTCCCTGCCCATGGCAAAAAGCAGGAAGAAGTACTTTCCCTGGCTGCGGCCTGTGAAATTTATTCCACCCACCCCATCGGAAAATCCATCATAGAAGCGGCAGGCGAGAAAAAGCTGTCCCTTCCAAAAGTAGAAAATCTCCATGAAACCGCAGGCCTTGGCATGGAAGGCATAATGGAAGGCCTGCCGGTATACGCAGGAAACAGAGCCCTCATGATGAAGGCCGGCGTTTCTGATAAGGAACTGGATGCACTCCCTGCGGAAGGCACGGTGGTATACCTGGCCAAAGGAAAGGAACTCCAGGGCTGTATCGCCATCGCCGATGCCTTGAAAGAAGATGCCATATCCTCTGTGCAGGAAATCAAAGCCTTGGGGGTAACACCGGTCATGCTGACCGGCGATAATCCTGAAAGTGCGGAAAAAGTGGCAGAAAAGGCAGGCATTTCCACAGTCTATGCCGGACTCCTCCCTCAGGATAAACTTTCCATTATGAAAGAAATCCGTGAAAAAGAGGGCTCCGTCCTCTTCGTCGGCGACGGCATCAACGACGCCCCCGTCCTGGCCGGCGCCGACGCAGGCGCCGCCATGGGAAGCGGCGCCGATGCAGCCATTGAAGCGGCGGACCTGGTATTCCTGAACTCCGACGTCAGGGCCATTCCCCAGGCCATTCGCCTGTGCAGGAAAGTACTTTCCACCGCCTGGCAGAACGTAGCCTTTGCCCTTTTTGTAAAAATCGCTGTCATGATCATGGGCCTTCTGGGATACGCCAACATGTGGGTGGCCGTATTCGCCGATACCGGCGTCACCCTCCTCTGCATCCTCTACTCCGTAAGACTTCTTCGGATGAAAATGTGAATGGCAATGAGCTGGTGAACTAGTGGACTAGTGAGCTGGTAAAATAGTCAAATAAAAACAGCTGTGAAAATGATGAAACATTTTTCACAGCTGTTTTTTTGTTATGCAGAATAAAGCCGGACATGGGAAGACCATTGACTCTGTCATTCTGAACGCAGTGAAGAATCTTGGTACGTGTCGTGCATGAGACGATTGGAATTCATGCAGGGGCCTGGTACTTGTTGCGCTCTTCCCGCCGACCGGTATTCTTTAGTGAGCTAGTGTACTAGGGAGCTAGTGTACTAGGGAGCTAGTGTACTAGGGAGCTAGTGTACTAGGGAGCTAGTTGGAGTCAATGTCTACATGTACCAAGATCCTTCGCTGACGCTCAGGATGATGGGTGGGAGGCGAGAAAGTGAAGGATGAAGCACCAGCACACTAGTACACCAGCCCGCTAACCCACTACATCACTCCACTATTTCCGGCCCGTTTTCCTTATCTTCATTCTTATCCTTCGGGAAGACCAGGTTCAGCACCATGGCTACGATGAAGACGACGGCTACGCAGTTGTCGGCGAAGACGCTTCTGAAGAGGTCCGGGAAGATGTGGAAAATCTGGGGTGTCTGGGTGAAGCCCAGGCCGATGGAGAGGGACAGGGCGGCGATGCTCATATTTCTCTGGGAATAGCCGCAGTCACCGAGCATGCGGACGCCGCTGACTACGATGGAGCCGAACATCATAAGTGTGCAGCCGCCAAGAACCGCATTGGGAAGGGAGGCCAGGATGACACCCAAGGCGGGGATGAGACCGGCCAGAATCATGATAAGGGCGCCGCAGCCGATGGCTTTTCGATTCACCACATGGGTCATGGCAATGAGGCCTACGTTCTGGCTGAAGGAGGTGATGGGCATGCAGCCGAAGAGGGAGGACAGGCTGGAAATGAAGCCGTCCACCGCAATGGCGCCGGATACTTCCCTGTTTGTAGGAGTGCGGCCGAAGCCCATGGCTGCCAGGGCGCTGGTGTCCCCCAGCGTTTCAGTGGCAGATACAAGGAAAATCAGGAAAATAGAGAAAATGGCATCAGCATGGAATTCCAGGGGCACCGGCATGATAGCAGGAAGAGAAAGGACTGACACCTGGGTGATTCTGGACAGGTCCACCATGCCGTAGAACCAGGCGGCAATATACCCCACCACCAGACCGAAAAGGACAGAAAGCTGCTTATAGAACGAATGGGCCTTCACATTGAATATCAGGCAGGAAACAAGGGTAATGGAACCTACAATGAGGTATTTCGCATCTCCGAAGTCCGGCGCACCGAAGCCGCCGCCGAAGGAATTGGCTCCGATGGGAAGGAGGGAAAAGCCGATGGCCGTTACTACGGAAGCCAACACGATAGGCGGCACGAATTTCTTCCACCAGGTAGCACCAAGGCCCAGTATCCCTTCCAGGATACCGCCGATTAAAGCAGCCCCCAGCACGGCGCCGTAGCCGTACTTCGTACCGATGACGCAGGCCACAGACACGAAGGTGAAGCTGATACCCATAATAATAGGAAGGCCGCTGCCAAGCCTCCATAAAGGAAACATCTGGAGAAGAGAGCCTATCCCTGCCACAATCATGGCAGACTGCACCAGGGCCCCTGACTCTTCCGGCGACATTTTCACCGCTCCTGCCACAATAAGGATGGGAGCGATATTGGCCACAAACATGGCCAGCACGTGCTGCAGGCCGAAGGGAACGGCCTTCTGAAAGGGAATATCTGCTTTCAGCCGGTAAATGGCATCGTTTTCTTTCATGGTACAGCCCTCAGCGGAAGGAAATGGTGCCGGTGGCAGCATCCATTTTTTCAATAATGGCAAGGGACTTCACGTCCACCCCTTTGCTGCGAAGGGCGTCGCCGCCTCCCTGGAACCCCTTTTCAATGCAGATGCCCACACCTTCCACAATGCCCCCTGCCTGGGAAACCAGGTCCATCAGACCTTCCACAGCACAGCCATTGGCCAGGAAATCGTCCATAATGAGGATATGCTCCCCTTCATTCAGATATTTCTTGGAAACAACCACGTGGTTTACTTTGTTGTGGGTAAAGGATTTGACTTCCGTAGCATACACGTCGGCATCCATGTTGGAACCTGCGGACTTCTTGGCAAAAACGACGGGAACACCGAAATAAATGGCCGTGAGGCAGGCTATACCGATGCCGGAAGCTTCGATGGTCAGAATCTTATCCACCTTTTTTCCGGAAAAAAGCTTCTTGAATTCCTTTCCCAGCTCACTGATGAAAGGTACATCGATCTGGTGATTCAGAAAGCTGTCCACTTTCAATACATTTCCCGGTTTAATCACCCCGTCGGATAAAATTTTCTTCTGTAAAAGATTCAATTCCTCTGCCATTGTTCCTTGTTCCTTTCTCCCTGTGTGGAATAAAAAATATATTTACTTATTTTATCATGGGAAGGCAGGTATTGCAAAAGTAGATTGGGACCGGTAAACGGGTTGGGAACAGAGGGTTCAGAGGGGAAGGTTGACGGCCCCTCGGGCCGAGGGTTCTTAAGGTGTGCGCCAGTTCGGCGTGTATAG
>DCJJ01000050.1:0-3883 GCA_002320515.1 Dialister sp. UBA1703
AACTGCCTGTAAGGCGAAGCCGATCACAGGCAGAACCCTTGGCGCCCAGGGCCGTAAGGCCCGGCGGCGCCATCAACCCTCGCCCGCGAAAGCGGGCGTCAACCTTCGGGAATACAGCTTCCCGCCGCCATCGGATAGCGGTCAGCCGATAGCCGATGGCAGCCATAGGCTCCACCAGAATGCCAGAACTCTCGAACACAATTTCAAAGGAGGTTTTACCATGAATTTTAAAGAATTATCCATTCAATGCCGTACTTACCGTCGTTTCAGCCAGAAGCCCATTGATTCTTCCATTCTGCAGGAGCTCATGGAGAATGTGCGTATCGTTTCCAGTGCCATGAACGGCCAGGTGCTGCGTTATGTACTGGTGAAGGATCCGGCCCTGGTGAAGGCGCTGCAGCCTGCCATCCACTGGGCTGCCGCCCTTCCGAAGGAGCTGGGCACGCCGAAGGAGGGAGAGCAGCCGGTGGCCTTTGTCCTTGTGTGCAAGGAAGGAAGAGGAAATCCCTGGGCTGATATTGACGCCGGCATTGCCGTACGAAATATGGCGCTCAACGCCTGCGCCTACGGTATCGGCTCCGCCATTCTGGGAGCTGTGGAATGGAACAGGGTGAAGGACATTCTCTCTGTGCCGGAGGACTGGAACCCCCGCCTTCTCATGGCCCTGGGCTATCCTTCCTGCGAAAGCCATATCGTGGATGTGCCGGAAAGCGGAAGCTTGAAGTATTTCCTGGATGAAAATAAGAACTACTGCGTACCGAAGAGGGCGCTGAAGGATATATGCATTGTGAAATAGGATGGGGCCGCAGAGCGGCCCGGGTTCAGAAGGTTCAAAAGGTTCTGCCCGCTTTCAGCGGACGGGTTCAGAAGGTGGTGGTATCGCCCTGTCGGGCGATGAGTTTGTGATTCCACTTCGTGGAATGAAAACCACACAACCGGGCAACCGTCGATGGGCGGCATTTATATTGGCGCTGACAGGCGCCATACCTCGCCAGCGGCAGCGATACTACATAACTTCCTTTGAACCCGCCCGCTCTGTGGGCGGAACCGGGGCCTCCAGGGGCGAAGCCCCGGCGAGGCCTTGAACCCGGGCGCCGAAGGCGCTTGAACCCTCTCGCTGTCGGGAGTACTGTATGTCAGACGTCTGATATCTGTCTTCTGTCTTCTATCTTCTGCCAGTCCGATGTTGACAGGGCACCGTTTCCTGTTTATAATATGACTTGTAGTCAATTTTATAGGAGGAACTGTATATGAATAAAAAGTGGATTGCCTTTTTAACAGCCGGCGTCATCGCCCTTTCCTGCATGACAGCCCAGGCGGAGGAACCGGCCAGAAGAAGCATTACCGTCACTGGGACCAGTGAAGTCACCGCCAAAAGCGACATGGCCACAGTCAATGTTTCCGTAGAAACTTCCTCTCCCAACGTGAAGGCAGCGGTTCGTGAAAATGCCAATGCCATGACATCGGTCAAAAATGCAGTCATTGCTGCCGGCGCCGATGCATCAAAGATTGAGACCCAGAATTATAATGTCTATCCCCAGCAGACCTATGACAGCAAGGGCAATGCGAAAACGAAGGAATACCGCTGCACCAACACCATGAAAATCGTGGTAAACCAGCTTTCCAAAACAGGAAGCGTCATGGACGCCGCTGTGGAAGCGGGAGCCAACCGCATTGATTCCGTAGATTTCTCCGTAAGCCACCCGGAGGTGTACAAGGATGAAGCCCTGCGGAAAGCCACGGAAGATGCTTATCGCAAGGCAAAAATCATCGCTGCTGCCCTGGGCAGAAGCGTGGTGAATGTCATTTCCGCCAGCGATGATCATGTGAACGTAGTTCCCTATCGCATGATGAATGTGAAGCTGGCTGCTGCCAGAGCGGAAAACGACGCCGCCACCCCCATCGATCCCGGTGAATCGAAAATGCAGGGACAGGTGACTGTGGTATTTGAAATCGACTGACCCATCAAAAAAGCGCTCCCGAAAAGGGAACGCTTTTTTATTGGAAAAATCGGCTGTCCGCTGATAGACGACAGAGGTCTCACTGTCCCACCAGCCCACTAGCCCACTAGTACACTAGCCCACTAGTACACTACCATCCCCATATCAATGGCGATGAAGCCGCTGGCGTAGGGGCCGATTTCGTAGGGTTCGAAGACCAGGTAGAGGTGGCTGTCTTTTCCTATATAGAAGATATCCGGCAGTTTTCTCACTGCATGGTCGGGGAAAAGATAGATTTCTCTCTCGCTGCACTGGATTTCAATCTGCCGGTTCACTTCTTCCACCGTGAGGTTTGGCATTTTCTGTTTCAAGTCCTTCAGGGTGACCCGATGGCCCAGGCCGTCAAAGTTCATGGGCACGGCGCGGCTCATAGGGTGGGCAGCGCGGTCGGGGTAGGAGGATTCGATGAGAAGGAAGCTGGTGATGGGACTTTCCTTTTTGTCCATGGCGGACTGCCAGGAGATCCAGCCGGTGGTTTTCCAGGCTGCATTTCTCTTTTCAATGGATTTCGCGAAGCGGTTCGTTTCCACTTCCACCGCTGCATTGATACGGGCCCGTTTCAGAAGGTTCGAATCCCGGGAAACGGGGATGTTCACGTTCATGGTTTCTTTCTGCCATCCTTTGGTGGAAAAGGCGGGGTTCGTGGGAAGCGGGGACGCAAGTCCCGGCCCCAGGGTCCACTCGGCGGAAGCGCCGCCGGAAAGGGCTGCCAGAAGTGCCATGGACAGCAGCACTTTTTTCCATTTCATAGAAATTCCTCCTTTGCATGAAATCGGGAATGCTACACTTTCCCGATGGGTACGGAAAATACGCCTTCCGAAAAGGGCGTCAGGTCATCCTGCTGGTACAGGGCATAAACCACCCTGTTTTTGCCGATGTAGAAATTGGAGGGAAGCTCCGTCACCTGGTGGTCCGGAAGGAGGGTGATTCCCTTTTTCTTTGCGGTAAGCTCGATGCAGGCATTCACATCGGCCACGGTGAGCCGGGGCAGCACCTGGGGCAGGTCGAAGAGGTCGCCGGAGCTGTTGAAATTAAGGCCCTTGGCAAAAGTTTGGCCGTGCTCATCACCGGCAATGAGCTTCTGTTCCACCAGCACAATGCTGGTAATGCCTTCGTTATTGCTGATGAAATTGCCGATAAGCCCTTCATGCCAGATCATCCAGCCTTCGGTGTACTTTTTTGCATTGTCTGCAGCCAGTTCGTCAATGAAGCGGTCCTTTTCCCGGGCAATGGCTGCATTCACCCGGCCTGCAAAGTCCTCGTTCCCCGCATGGGTGACCAGGTAGGGACTGCGGAGGGTGATGGTTCCCTGGTGGAAATCGTCGGTGCGGAAAGCGCCGGACTTCTCCGACACCTTCGCCGCCAATCCCGGCCACAGGGAGGCCTCGGCGCTTCCCATGCCGCTAAAGGAAATCAGAATGGCCGTCAAAACAGCAAGGCCTGTTTTTTTATAATTCATAATGGTACCTGCCCTTCTTCTCTTTTCTTTATTATACCCTAAAAAGGGCCGCTGCGCGGCCCTTTTTAGGTAGATTGACAGCCCTGCAGGCTGAGGTTTGACGGCCCTTTGGGCTGAAGGTTCTCAGGTTTAACAGCGGCCACGCCGCTTAAGGTTGTGGATTGCCGCCGGAGGCGGCATACAGCACTCCCCTCTGAACCGGCCCGCTCTGTGGGCGGAACCGGAGTCCCTGAATCCGGGCGCCTTCAGGCGCCTGAGCCTTGGGAAAGCGGACAGCGGCCTCCACTGTCTCCCTGTCCCACCGTCCCACCAGCCCACTAGGGAATCGCTGATTAAATCACTGTCTGCTTTTGTTCTTGAATTTTTATGCAATGCAAGGAATGGGACAACGCGAATAGCAAGCTATTTAAGGAGTCCCATGACG
>DCJJ01000050.1:3907-7935 GCA_002320515.1 Dialister sp. UBA1703
AGACTCTATGAATGAATCAGTGCTTCCCTAGCCCACTAGTACACTAGTACACCAGTACACTATCCCACTATTTCACATTTCCACCATGCTGTACTTTCCGTCCTTCATTTTCATGAGGATCAGGTCCACCACAGGATCTCTCTTGTCGTCGAAGCTGAAGGTGCCGCAGACGCCTTTGAAGTCCTTCATCCGGGCCAGGGCGTCTCTGATTTTCTTGTGGTCTGTGGTACTTCCGGCCCGTTTCATGGCGTCCACTGCCATGTACACGCCATCGTAGGCGCTGGCGGCGAACTGGTCCGGTGCGTGGCCGTATTTCTTTGTGTAGGCGTCCACAAAGTTCTGTACTCTGGCATCCTTTCTTTCTGCTGACCACATGGAGGATACATATACATTGTCAGCGGCGCTGCCGGCCATGCGGCCCAGTTCCGGAGAAACGAAGCCATTGTCTCCCAGTACAGGCTGGTTCATGCCCATTTCCCTCATTTTCTTCAGAATGCGGGAGCCTTCCTGGTAGTAGCTGCATACCACGATGACGTCGGGGTTCTTTGTCTGGATATTGGTGAGCTGGGCGGAGAATTCGCTGTCCTTGCTGCCGAAGGTTTCCACGTCTACCACTTCTACTCCTTCTTCTTCCATGGTCTTTTTGAAATATTTCTGGGCGGTTACATGCTGTTCGTTGTCATGGGCATACATGATGGCCGCCTTCTGATAGCCCAGCAGCTTATGGGTTTTCTTCACGGTCTGGGGAATGTTCTTTGATTCGGGTACGGAGTTTCTGAAAATGCAGTCTCCCATGTCTGTAATATTTTCAGCGGTGACGGAAATTTCCAGGGACGGCACTTTGGCATTCTGGATAATGGGACCGGCTGCCTTGGCTTCATTGGAGGTCATGGGGCCGATGAGGATGGACGCTTTATCCTGGATCTGCTTCTTGGTAGCGTTCATGGCTTCTGCCGGCACCGCTTTGGTATCATCTACCATGAGGTCGATGGGGAAATCCCCTTTCCCGTTGATTTCTTCCACTGCCAGCCTTACGCCTTCCTCTTCCGATTTCCCGTAGGCTGCAGCACCGCCGGTGAGGGCGGCGGTGAAGCCGATTTTCGCTGCATTTTTGGCGCCGGAGGATACATTGTTTCCTGCTTTCCCTCCGCAGCCTGCCAGTCCTGCCATCATCACCACTGCCATGGAGCAGATGCCTGCCATTTTCATTGCCTTCTTGAAATTCTTCATTTGATTTCCTCCTGTTCTTCTTTCCTGCTCCATCAAAAAAGCCCCTGATGGAACGAATCATTCCACCAGGGGCGGGGAAACCGCGGTACCACCCTGATTTATCTCTTCATAGAAAGTACGGATGATGATGATACAAAAAGCCCCTGTCCCGTTTTGGGACAGGGGCATAGCTGCGGTACCACCCTGCATTGTACTTTCTTTTCTGTCCGTAACGGGGACTGCCGCCTTCACTACTTTCTTCGCTCCGGTGCTCATGGGAGAGTTCGCCTTATGCTCCATACCGGCTTGCACCATCCGCCGGCTCTCTGCCATGGCCTTCATCAGACTTTTTCCCAATCATCGCTGTTTTTTTTTAGTTGAGATAGATATTACAGGATTTCCCTGATTCTGTCAATCCCCATTTCACTTCATTCTTTTTCTGTATAAAAAACGCTTTTTATGATTTCAGGGAATATCAGGAGTCCCGCCTGCCTGCTTTCAGCCGCTTCAGGATTTCCACGCCGATTTCCTGGTTCAAATAGGCATAGCAGTAGGCATTCAGGATAAATACCAGGCCCAGCATCACCATGCCGGAGGTGGTAAATGCCGCCTTTCCAGGATCCGGGTCCAGATGGAAGAGGAATGACAGGGGCTTCCAGATCCACTGAATCATGGAAACAAAGCGGTCAATGGCGCTGGTCAGGGCGTCTGCAATGCCCAGAATGTAAATGGACACGGCAATCTTATAGGACATTTCCACTACATAGGCCAGGGCTGTGAGATGGAGGGTTTTGGCAAAGGACAGTTTATGCCTGAATCCATATCCCATGGCCATGCCCAGGGCAGCGGCGTAGAAGGCAGTGGTAAAGCCGATTTCCGGTCCCCCGATGATATTGACCAGAAAGATTTCCGCCAGGCTGGTGCCCAGGCCCCACTTCATGCCGTGAAAGCTGCAGATGACGGCAATGGGCACGGCCGACGTGAGCATGGTAATAAAAACAAAGAAGGGCGCCACCAGTTTCAGCAGTACCAGCAGTGCCGCAATGGCTGCTGCTGCCGCCGCTTCCGTCAGATATTTTGTCTTTTGTACCGAAGAATTCACTGTTTCTTATCCTTTCCAAAGGAAGCCGCCAGGGCTTCCTTTTCCTTCTTTGTTTTCTTCTTCATGTGCCACTCCAGGGACCGGGCTTCATGTTCCGTGAAAAAAGTGCGGTACCACACCAGAGTCACCGGCAGGCGGCTTCTGGTGTAGCGGCTCCCCTTCCCGCTGTTATGGGTTTCCACCCGCTTTTCCACGCTGTCCACGGTGTAGCCCGTATACAGGGAGCCGTCGGCGCAGCGCACCATGTAGGTGAAATATTTCCTTTCCTCAGAACCACTCATTCACCCAGTTCTTCTCCTCCGGCAGCATGGTATCAGTCAGGGCAAGCACGTCCGCCCGCTCCTTCGCATCCTCTGTGAGCCACCTGATTTTTTCCAATTTTTCCAGCTCCGAAAGGCCGGCGGCCCCCATGAAGAGCTCCGCCAGGCTGCCTGCATTGATGCAGAAGGAGGGCTCCGGAATATCCTCTCCCAGACGGACGCCGGAAATATCTTCAATGTGGCATTTCAGGCTGTAGAAAACATCTTCCTTCAGGGCGCTGATTTTCCCGTCCTCCGCCCGAAGCACATAAATGCCGCTGTTTTCCGGCAGGAAGGGATCCACCAGCTGGAAGGCCACGGCGCCGGTAATGTCCTCCCGGCAGGGCAGGCCGTCAAAGGCGGTGACGGGATCCGTGAGACGGGCAAGCATGTAGGGGAAAGAACGGTTTTTGATATAGGTATGCTCCGCCCCGTCTTCCCAGTAGCGGAAGGAATGGTCATCCAGCGGCTCATGCCAGATGCATTCGTCAATAGACCCCCGGTGGCCTGCCATAAAGGAATAGAGACCCTTCCTGCCGGACTCATTGGCAAAGGCCATTTCCGTCACAATCATGCGCCGGTCGTCCAGACTGTAGAAAAGATAGCCGGAAGGCCCCTTTTCGTCATACACAAGGGCAATATAGCCATCCTTCCGCTGGCCCTCGATGTGGGATTTCCAGGATGCTTCATCCCGCAGGGTAAAGCCATTCCTGTCCTTCGTGTAGGCTTCATACACAGAGGCAAGCTCCTGCCATTCCCCGCACCCTGCCAGCACCCGGCAGGAAACGGGCTTTTTCCCCAGGGGCGCCAGATGTTCCGGCGACGCTTTCCGCTCCCACTGGTGCACGAAGAAACCGAAGCCCATGGGCAGGTAATAGGAAGCTGCAGAGGGCATGAGGGTTACAAAGGGCTTCCCCTCCTTCGCCGCCAGATGGAAGGCGCTTCGGAGCAGCTCTGACGCATACCCCCGCCCCCGGGCAGCCGGGTGGGTGGCTACGCCTACAATATAATCGGTGTCAAAAGCCTGGCCCCTCACGCTCATCCGGTAGGGACGGCGGTGAAGGTCACAGGCAGCCTGCCCCTTCTCCTCCCCCAGGAGCACCGTCTCCGGCGTATAGAGCTCCTGGAAATACCACTGGAAGAAAGGGTCCGAAGGCTTTTCAAAACAGTAGGCCCAAAGGGCTTTCACTTCTTCTGTGTCGGAAGCAGAAGCTTTTCTGATTTTCATGGATACCTCCTTGGGGCCGCTTCGCGGCCCTGCGCCCTGCGGGCGTAAAGTTTCTAAAGTTTGACGGGGCTTCGCCCCGAGGGTTCTGAGGTTTGACACGCCTGCGGCGTGCACAGCGAACATGATTTGAAGGAGCAAAGCGATGCACAAATCATAGTGAGTCGTTTCCCCTTTAGGGAAGCGCTGATTA
>DCJJ01000111.1 GCA_002320515.1 Dialister sp. UBA1703
GGATTTTCAGGTCGCTGATGCTCCTCTACAAATCCAGTTCGCTAGTGCAAAATGTGTTCGCTGTGCATCGCTTCGCTCAGGGGGCGACAGCCCTATCGGGTGAAGGTTGTGGATTGCCCTACGGGCAATGATTATATAGTCAGCGTTACGGGATTTGCATTTGTGCCTCTATGACTCCCCTGTCATTTCGAGCGGAGGTATATGCCGGTATGATTCCATGGATTCATGGAGCCAGTGAAAGGGAGCCGAGAAATCTCCCTGCAGAATGCTGCCTTTCGGCAGCCATGACCGCATAGAGTATCATTTCAACTTGCTACATCGTACACCCTTTCCCGCTGCGCGGGCCTTCCCCTCAAGGGGAAACGAGGGTTAGCGGCGGAGCTTGCTATGTGCTACATAAATCACGCTATACATTCTGCTGAATTGGCCGCCTCCGGCGGGCTTCACTTCATCAGCCCCTGGATGTCATTGCACATGGCGAAGAGAAAGAGTCCCAGAAGGATGGTAACTCCTACGGCCTGGATATAGTAGAGGGCCTTATCCGGAAGTTCCCTGCCGCTTACTCCTTCAATGAGGGTAAGGATAAGGACGCCTCCGTCCAGGAGCGGTATGGGCAGGAGGTTCAAAAAGCCCAGGTTGAGGCTCAGAAGAGCGATGAAAAGAAGAAGGGAAAGGAAGCCCGTATCCGCCACCTGGGCACTCATGCGGGCGACGCCGATGGGGCCTGCCACGTCCGCTTCATGGCCGGAAATCATATCTACAAGGCCGGTGACCATCATTTTAAGGAGATAGGCGCAGCGCTCTCCTCCCATGAGGAATGCCTGTCCCGGTCCCACTTTATGGTGTTCCAGGTAGGGAGAAATGCCGATGATGGGCCTTCCCCCTTCGCTGTCGGTCATGATGATGGTCAGGGTCTTCTCTTCTCCCTCATGGCTGATTTTTACAGGAATAATACGGGTATCCAGGTCCTTTGTGATTTTCCCTATATCCGTCCAGCTTTTCACATCTTTTCCTGCTACGGAGAGAATTCTGTCCCCTGCTGCAATCCCCTGCTTTTCAGCGGAAGTGCCGGAAAGGACGCTTCCCACTACCGGAAGGTCCGGGAAGGTCTGGTAACCGGCGTAGAGAAAGGCGCCGGTGAAGATGAAGAAGGCTAGAAGTACGTTGAAGAGAGATCCTGCTGCTATGACAAGGAGCCTTGCCCATACGGGGCGGTTGGAGAAGGCCCTTGGATCGTCGGTCTTGCTGCCGTCCATGCCGGCAATGCGGTTGAATCCCCCCAGAGGGATGGCCCGGAGGGAGTAAAGGGTTTCCCCCTTCTTCACACCGCCCAGCTTGGGTCCAAATCCGACGGCAAATTCTTCTACCTTCATGCCGGTGAGCTTGGCCAGAAGGAAATGACCTCCTTCATGAATGAGGACGATAACCGCAAAGACGAAGATGGGGGCCAGGATATTGATCAGCATAGGGATATCCTTTCGATTTCATTCCGGGCTAGATTTCTGGCCATCCGGTCTGCCTCCATAATGTCCTCATAGGAGCGGACCGGGCCTGAAATGAAACGGGAGAGTGTCTCTTCCACCACATCATAAATGGAAAGGAAGGAGAGTTTCCCTGCAATGAAGGCACGGATGGCTTCTTCATTGGCCGCATTGAAGGCGGTGCCGGCGCTGCCGCCCTCCTTTCCTGCCTCGTAAGCCATTTTAAGAGAGCGGAACACATCAAGGTCCGGTTTTTCGATGATAATGGACGCAATGTCCCGCCAATTCACATACTGTCCGGAAGGGGAAGGCAGTCTTTCAGGGTAAGTGAGAGCAAACTGGATAGGAAGACGCATGTCCGGATTTCCGATCTGGGCCATAATGGAGCCGTCATCGTATTCCACCATGGAGTGGATAAGGCTCTGGGGCTGTACAATCACTTCGATATCATCGTAATCCACACCGAAAAGCCAGTGAGCTTCTATCACTTCCAGTCCCTTGTTAAACATGGTGGCGGAATCCAGTGTCACCTTCATGCCCATGTTCCAGGTAGGATGCTTCATAGCATCGGCCAGAGTCACCTTTTTCAGTTCTTCCCTTGTTTTCCCCCGGAAGGGACCGCCGGAGGCGGTGAGGAGAAGTTTATGGATATGCTTTCTGTCCTGTCCCAGCATGCACTGGAAAATGGCGCTGTGTTCGCTGTCCACGGGACGGATGAGAACATGGTGCTTTCTTGCTTCCGCCAGCACCAGGCTGCCGCCGGCCACCAGGGTTTCCTTGTTGGCCAGGGCCAGTTCCTTTTCAGCGCCAATGGCGGCCAGGGTAGGCGCAAGGCCTGCAATGCCTACCACCGCCACCAGCACCAGATCCACATCCTCTCGCACTGCCGCTTCAGTCAAACCCTGCCCGCCGATAATGACTTCGGCAGCCCCGTGATAGAGGTCTTTGAATTTCCTTCCCGCTTCTTCATCGGTAATGACAATGGCGGAAGGATGAAATTCCTCTGCCTGAGCAAGGAGCTTTTCCACGCTTTTATGGGCACAGAGCACCTGGGCATGGAATAAATCAGAATGGGCACGGATGACGTCCAATGTCTGGGTGCCGATGGAACCGGTAGAACCTAATACTGCGATTTCCTTCATAAAAACTCCTTTCACCTAAGCAGGGCAAGCACAGCAGCCAGGGACGGCGCCACGAAAAGAAGGCTGTCGAAACGGTCCATCATGCCGCCGTGTCCGGGAAGAATATTTCCGGAATCCTTAATATCACAGGCCCGCTTTACATAAGATTCAAAGAGATCCCCCACCGGCGCCATGACAGCTGCCATAACGGACAAGAAAAAGGCATGGGTAAGATTGTACTTGAAGCCAAAGGCCAGAACCATGCCCAGCACCACGCAGCCGATGGCGCCGCCGATGAGGCCTTCCACCGTCTTGTTGGGGCTGATATGGGGTGCCATTTTATGCTTTCCAAAGCTCCTCCCTGCCAGATAGGCAAAGGAATCGCTGGCCCAGGTGCATACCAGAGCGAAAAGAATGAGGAAAACGCCGGGGTCCCCGTTTACCGCTCCCACCGGCAAAAGCTCCCGGCTTCCCCGAAGAAGTGCCAGAGTGCCAAAACCGATGCCGAAATAAAGGGCGCCGAATGAAGTATACACCAGGTTCGTCATATCCTCCTTCTTAATTACAAGGATCAGGAAAAGGAGGAGACAGAAAGTAAGAAAGAGAAGCGCCGTAAAAATACGGACAGAATAGAATCCCGCAGAAAGCACCGTCAGCCCCACTGCCAGGGCAGCAGGAACACAGTAAATGCGGATGGAAAGCTGCTTCAGCATGCGGTCGTACTCCGCCAGGGCTATGAGGGAAACAAGGAATACGGCGCTGGTCAGAAACCAGCCGCCCAGCCATACGAGGCCCAGCACTGCAATGATGCCCACAATGGCTGTCAAAACACGAACTTTCATAATACCTCCTAGTGATCCTTTTCCGTAAGACCGCCGAAACGGCGGTCCCTGCCGGTAAACCAGTCCACTGCCTTTCGAAGTTCCTCTTCCGTAAAATCGGGCCACAGCACATGGGTGAAGTAAAGCTCACTGTAGGAAGCCTGCCAGAGAAGGAAATTGGAAATGCGGGATTCTCCTCCCGTACGGATGAGTAGATCCACATCCATGGCATCAGAAGGATAGAGATGATCCTCCACCGTTTTTTCCGTAATGGCAGAAGGAAGGAGCCTGCCGGCCTTCACCTCTTCGGCGATTTCCTGCATGGCCCGAACAAGTTCCAAACGGCCGCCGTAGTTGATGGCCACATTCAGAATCAGCCCGTTATTGTCGGCAGTATCCCGCTCGCATTCTTCAATGCCCTTTCGGAGACCGTCAGAGAGGACAGACGTATCTCCCACAATATGGACCTGCACATTGTCTTCCACCAGCTCCTTCAGCTGGGAAATAAGGTAATTTTTAAAAAGTTTCATAAGGAAACGGACTTCCAGCGACGGCCTTTTCCAGTTTTCCGTGGAGAAAGCGTAGAGTGTGAGCACCTTAATGCCCATATGGCCGGCGGCGCGCACAATGGTCTTCACATTGGCGGCACCTACCTGGTGCCCGTAAGTTCTCTCCCGGCCTCTCTCTCTGGCCCACCGGCCATTGCCATCCAGAATGATGGCCACATGTTCAGGAAATGCCTTTTTATCAGACATATATCATTCCTCGTTTCAGGATACAAAGATTTAATTGCTTGGACACACCTTCAGTGTGATGGTTCAGAAGGTTCAAAAGGTTCAAAGGGTGGTGGTGGCGGCTCCGCCGCAGATTAAAAAAGGGAGCGCGGCTGGCGCAGCAGGTTGTGTAGAAAGGTTGTGTATGCTTCGCTCGGGGGAGCGACAGCCCTACTGGGCTGAAGGTAGTGGTATCGTCCCCCACGATGAGTATAAAGTCAGCGTTATGGGAGTACCTTTTCGTTTCATAAATCACGTTAAGCACAGCCATGAATCAGCCCCCTTTGGTGGCTAGTGCCACCACCTTGGACACGGGAAAACTTGCCCCGGTCCCGGCCGCCCCAGCTGCCAGTCCCCATTCTGCCGGAAGATTTCTCCACTCCGCTTCGCTTCGGTCGAAATGACGTTATGCGGATCGCCCTGAGCTCCGTTTCTGGCCGCCGCCAGCCCACAAGCTAAAGCCTTTACATCATAAGAGGGCGCCTTTTATGATGTAAAGGCGCCCAATTATAACCCCTTCGGAAAAATCCTCTCAGCCCTGCCCGTGAAGGGGTCTCAAACGGACATGATTTCTTTGATTTTTCTTTCGGTCACTGCTTCTACTTCTTTAATCTTCTTGTCAGTGAGCTTCTGAATTTTGTCTTCCGTATCTTTGATAATGTCCTTGGACACGTCGCTGTTCTTTTCTTCTTTTTTGAGGAATACATTGCCGTCGCGGCGGATGTTGCGGACTGCCACCTTGGCTTCTTCAGATTTTTTGTTGACCACTTTTACCAGTTCCTTACGTCTTTCTTCGGTAAGCTGGGGAATGGCCATGCGGATAAGGTTGCCGTCGTTCATGGGAACCAGACCCAAGTCAGACTGGAGGATTGCTTTTTCGATTTCCTTCAGAAGGCTCTTATCCCAAGGCTGTACCACCAGCATTCTGGCTTCCGGTACGGTTACGGAGGCTACCTGGGTCACCGGGGTGCGGCTGCCGTAGTATTCTACGAATACCCGGTCCAGCAGGCTTGCATTGGCCTGGCCGGTACGGATGGATGTGAATTCGTTTTTCAGGGCGGTAATGGATTTGTCCATTTTCGCAGATAAGTTTTTCAGTTCGTCTTCGTACATAATTATTTCCTTTCAATGAGGGTGCCCAGGGTTTCTCCCTTGCAGGCTTTCACAATGTTTCCGGGAACATCAATATTAAAGACAACGATGGGAATATTATTGTTCATGCAGAGGGTAATGGCAGTATTGTCCATAACAGCCAGCTGTTTCTGGAGCACGTCATTATAGGTAAGATGGGTAAACATCTTGGCTTCCGGATGATACTTCGGATCCGCATCGTACACACCGTCGGTCTGTTTCTTGGCCATGAGCATCACGTCCGCTTCGATTTCCGCACTGCGGAGGGCTGCGGTGGTGTCGGTGGTGAAATAGGGATTGCCGGTGCCGGCGCCGAAGATGACAACTCTTCCCTTTTCCAGATGACGGATAGCCCGGCGGCGGATATAGGGTTCTGCAATCTGGCGCATTTCAATGGCGGTCTGCACGCGGGTGGATACGCCCAGTTTTTCCAGTGCATCCTGCAGGGCTACGGAGTTAATTACCGTGGCCAGCATGCCCATGTAGTCGGCGGAGGCACGGTCCATGCCGCCCTGGCTGCCCTTGAGGCCTCTCCAGATATTGCCGCCGCCTACAACGACAGCGATTTCCACACCGGACTCACAGGCTTCCTTGATTTCCCCTGCCAGACGGTAAACCACTTCCGGATCAATGCCGAAGCCCTTGTCATTGGCCAGTGCTTCGCCGGATAATTTCAGCATAACTCTCTTATAACGTTTCGTTTCAGCTTCCATGGTACACCCCCAGAAACAACATAACGGATCTACATCTATTATATAGTATTTCCATCCATTTACAAAATAAGAGAACACCGGAAAGTGTCCTCTTATATGTAAATTACTGATTCAGCTGTTTAGCAACTTCTGCTGCCAGATCGTCCTGTTTCCTTTCAATGCCTTCACCCAGCTGGAAACGG
>DCJJ01000046.1:0-5114 GCA_002320515.1 Dialister sp. UBA1703
ACCGATAAACCGTTCCTGATGCCTGTGGAAGACGTATTCACCATCACCGGCCGCGGCACCGTTGCTACCGGCAGAGTAGAACGCGGCACCATTAAAGTTGGCGACGCAGCTGAAATCGTCGGCCTCCAGGACAAACCGACCGAAACCGTTGTAACCGGCGTAGAAATGTTCAGAAAGACCCTGGACCAGGCTATGGCTGGGGACAACATCGGCACCCTGCTCCGCGGCATTGACCGTAAGGACATCGTTCGCGGCCAGGTTCTTGCTAAACCGGGCACCGTTCATCCGCACACCGAATTCACCGCCCAGGTATACGTACTGACCAAAGATGAAGGCGGCCGTCATACCCCGTTCTTCAATGGCTACCGTCCGCAGTTCTTCTTCAGAACCACCGACGTAACCGGCGACATCACCCTGCCGGAAGGCACCGAAATGTGCATGCCTGGCGATAATGTCGAAATGGCAGTTAAGCTCATCACCCCGATCGCTATGGAAGAAGGCCAGCGTTTCGCTATCCGCGAAGGCGGCCGTACCGTTGGCGCAGGCGTTGTAGCTAAGATTTCCAAATAATCTTTCGCCAATAGAAAGGAGCTCCAGAAAAGGGGGCTCCTTTTTTGATGGGGGAAGTGATTGCGTAAGGCTTCCGGTTCGTCATGCAGCATAGAAATATAAAAGGAAAGGACGTATTGTAAGGGGGCTGTGAAAAAATGATTTACATTTTTTTACAGCCCATGCTTTATATCAGCCGCAAAGCGGGCATATAAAATTCATCGCCCGAAGGGCCTGCCCCCTTTGGTGGCTGATGCCACCACATTCCCCCCGCAAGTGGTGGGACAATAAAATGGGGGAATGAACCCTTTCGCTGCCCCTTGAAACACAACCTTTCTACACAACCTGCGCCGACAGGCGCGCCCCTTTTTATGCGGCGCCAGCCGCCATTACAACCCTCAGCGCCAAAGGCGCTGTCAAACCTAAGAACCCGACCGCCGACAGGCGCATCAAACTTGAGAACCTTTTACTCCGTCCCTCATAAAAAACCATTTGCAAAGCTCTATACATTGTGCTACAATAATTTCGCTGGGATGGCCCGGCTTTTTTAAATGCAAAGTTTGCAAAAATCTGTTGACTTGTGCATTGTGCTTGTGATATACTAATCAAGCATGTTAATTGGCCGCGGGCCGAGAAAGATTGAGTGAGGTGTAAAGAATGCGTGAAGGAATTACTCTTGCATGCACAGAATGCAAGCGCCGCAATTATCGTACAAACAAGAACAAGAAGAATACGACCGAACGTATCGAAATGATGAAGTACTGCAAATGGTGCCACAAACACACTCTGCATAAAGAAACCAAATAATTTTGAGTGATTGAAACTGGGGTGTGAGCATGGCCAAGGCGAAGCGTAAGACACAGGCAGCGAAAGCACAGGAAGCTAATGCTTCATGGACCAGGTTTTTCAAAGAAACCAAGATGGAAATGAAAAAGGTCATCTGGCCTGAAAAGCGCCAGATGGTGCAGTATACCATTGCCGTCATTGTGTCCGTGATTTTGGTTTCATTCCTGATCGTTGCAGTAGACTTCGTATTCAGTGGCCTCTCCAAATTATTAGTACACGCTGTGGGCTGAAAGGAGAGAGACTATGTCGGATATGGAAGTTGAAAACAAGAATGTAAAAGCAGAAAATCAGGCTGAAGTCAGTGCTCCGACCGAAATTGGCGAACCTACTGAAGGGGCCAAGAAAGATATCCGCTGGTATGTCATTCATACCTATTCCGGATATGAAAACAAGGTCAAAGATACGCTGACAAGGAAAGTCCATTCCATGGGAATGGATGATACCATCCGTGAAATTCTGCTCCCACTGGAAGAAGAGGAAGAAGAAAAGGACGGGAAGGTAAAACTTGTCTCCCGTAAAGTATTCCCCGGCTACCTTCTCATCAGAATGGAAGTGAATGACCGGAGCTGGTATGTGGTTAGAAATACGCCCGGCGTCACCGGTTTCGTAGGAACCACAACCAAGCCGATTCCCCTTTCCGATGAAGAGGCAGAAAGAATCATTCATGGCGGAAACAAAGCCGCAAAGAATGAAGTGGATGTGAAACCGGGTGACCGGATCCGCATCACCAAAGGCGTGTTCGAAGAAAGAACCGCCGTGGTTCTGGAAGTTTCCGATGACCGCACCAAGATCAAAGCGGACATCAGCAACTTTGGTACCACTACTACGATAGAGCTGGAAGCAGGTTCCTTCGAACCCCTTCCTTAAATATACTCTTGTGAGACTGTCTTGAACTAGGCTCGTCTCACTGTGGGAGGGCCCGTTACAGCCCGAAATTACCACATTCCCAATACGGATAGGAGGTGTAACATTATGGCAAAGAAAGTATCCAAAATCGTAAAACTGCAGGTTGCAGCAGGCAAAGCTACTCCTGCACCGCCAGTAGGCCCGGCCCTTGGCCAGGCAGGCGTTAACATCATGGCCTTCGTTAAAGACTTCAACGATCGCACTGCTAAGCAGGTAGGCCTGATTATCCCTGTAGAAATTACCGTTTTTGAAGATAGGAGCTTTACATTCATTTGTAAGACTCCGCCGGCAGCTGTTCTTCTGAAGAAGGCTGCAGGCCTCGAAAAGGCTTCCGGTGAACCCAACAAGAAAAAAGTTGGCAAAGTTACCAAAGCCCAGGTCAAGGAAATCGCTGAAACAAAGATGCCTGACCTGAACGCTAACAGCGTAGAAGCAGCAATGCGTCTCGTTGAAGGCACAGCCCGTTCTATGGGCATCGAAGTTGTAGACTAAGACTGACCCGTTCGTGGCAGGGACAATCCCTAATGACCACATAGGAGGAAACAATGGCAAAACTGACAAAGAAACAGAAGGCAGCTGCAGCCATCGTTGACAGTCATAAGCTCTATGACATCGACGAAGCTGTAAAGCTGGTCAAAGAAGCAGCATCCGCAAAATTCGATGAAACCATCGAAGCTGCTTTCAATCTCAATATCAACCCGAAGTACGCTGATCAGCAGCTCCGCGGCGCTACCGTTCTCCCCGCAGGCACCGGCAAAACCAAGAAAGTTCTTGTTTTCGCCAAAGACCACAAGGAAGACGAAGCAAAAGCAGCAGGCGCTGATTACGTAGGCGGAAAAGAACTGGCCGACAAGATTATGCAGGGCTGGATGGACTTTGACGTCGTAGTGGCTACCCCGGACATGATGGCTGTAGTAGGCCGTCTGGGCCGTATCCTCGGACCGAAAGGCCTCATGCCTAACCCGAAGGTTGGCACCGTAACCATGGACGTTACCAAGGCTGTCAACGAAATCAAAGGCGGCAAGGTACAGTACCGTACCGACAAAGCAGGCAATGTACAGGTTATCATCGGCAAAGCATCCTTTGACGAAGACAAGCTGAAACAGAACCTCCTGGCTATCTACAACACCATTGCCAAAGCCCGTCCGGCTTCTGTCAAAGGTGTTTACATGAAGAGCCTGACCATCAGCTCTACCATGGGACCTGGCATCCACCTGGATATCCCGTCCGTAGCAGCACCAAAAGCTTAATAAGCCTATTTACACTTAGCTTAAGACCGGCGGTAACTATTTTTAAAGGGCAAGCGCCCGCCTCCCGAGGCTGAGTACTGGAAAGCCAGTACACGACCTCGCAGGATCTGCGGGGTCGTTTTAGCTAACGTGATAAATATAAATCAATAGCAGAGGAGGTGTACTCATGAGCGAAGAAAAGTACGAAGTAAGAATCCGTCCCGAAAAGGAAGCTGTCGTTGCAGAAATGAAAGACAGACTCTCCTCCCAGGGTGTAGTTCTCCTGACATTCAACAAACTGACCGTAAAAGACGCAACACTGCTGCGTCGTAAATTCCTGGCTCACGGCGTTGAATACAAAGTTATTAAAAACACACTGACTCGTATTGCAGCTGACGAACTTGGCCTGGAAGGCCTTGACGATCTGCTCCAGGGCCCGAACGGCATTGCAACCTGCAAAGACGATCCCGTAGCACCGGCAGCAGCTCTGAAAGAATTCCTGAAAGAAACCAAGAGCGAAGCAATCACCGTCAAAGCTGGCGTACTCGATGGCAAAGTCATCGACAAAGACGCTGTTCAGGCACTGGCAGACCTGCCAAGCAGAGAACAGCTCCTCGGTATGGTGGCAGCAACCCTGCTGGCTCCTATTACCGGACTGGCACGTGCCCTCAACGGCAACATCCAGAACCTCGCATATGCTCTCGAAGCTGTGCGTAAACAGAAAGAATCTGCGTAAGATTTACGCGTAAAATCATTCCATGGAGGAAACAAAAATGACAAACGAAGAAATCCTTGAAGCCATTAGCAATATGTCCGTTCTCGAACTCTCTGAACTGGTTAAAGCAATCGAAGACAAATTCGGCGTATCCGCTGCAGCTCCTGTAGCAGTAGCAGCAGCTCCGGCAGCTGGCGCAGCTGCAGCAGCTGAAGAAAAGACCGAATTCGACGTAATCCTGAAGGAAATCGGCGACAAGAAGATCCAGGTTATCAAAGCCGTTCGTGAAATCACCGGCCTGGGCCTGAAAGACGCTAAAGCTCTCGTTGATGGCGCTCCGAAAGAAGTTAAAACCGGCGTAGCTAAAGCTGAAGCTGAAGAAATGAAGAAGAAACTCGAAGACGCTGGCGCAACTGTAGAACTGAAATAATTCAGACTCTTCTGAAAACCAAAATGGGACTCCTCAGGGAGTTCCATTTTTTTGTACTGGAAATAAAAAGGTGGCAGTGGAAAATGCTCAATCATCTTCCCACTGCCACTTTTTTTATGATTCCATTGTTTTTCAATTCAATGGGATATGACTATAAGGAGATCTCTCGACTCAGAGTTTCAATAGATATAAACACATTCATCCACATAACGACAGGCAGTTCCGCTCGAGATGACGGGACGGCGGGGGAGTTTACGGTCATAGGGGAAACCATTCGCAAACAGTTTCCTGTGGCGATGATTTACCATAGCTGCCCACCGCGCGTCATTTCGACCGCAGCGAAGCGGAGTGGAGAAATCTCCCTGGCGAGTGCTGCGGGCCGCAATGAGGCCGGAGATCTCTCGACTCAGAGTTTCAATAGATATAAACACAATCATCC
>DCJJ01000046.1:5192-12081 GCA_002320515.1 Dialister sp. UBA1703
AAACCATTCGCAAACAGTTTCCTGCCACTATGATTCACAATGGCGTCATGCCGTGCAGGAAACTTTCCGCACACCGTTTTCTCACCCTTATCCCTCAAATCCTTCTTTCAGCTGCCGGAGCCCCTGTTCCAGTGTTTTTCTGGGGCAGGCCAGGTTGAATCGGAGGAATCCTTCGCCCTCTTTGCCGAAGACGTATCCCATGTCCAGCCACAGGTGGCAGTCATAGAGAACCCTGTGTTCCAGGGCTTCATTGGGGAGGCCGTAGGCGGAGGCGTCGATCCAGATGAGGTAGGTGCCTTCCGGCTCTATGAGTTTCATTTTCGGAAGGTTTTCTTTCAGATATTTCCTTGCGAAATCCAGATTTCCCCGGATGTATTCCTTCACTGTATCCAGCCACTCCCGGCCTCCTTCATAGGCGGCGCGGCAGGCGGCAAGGCCCATGACGTTCAGCTGGTCATAGCCGAAGGAGTCCAGTTCTTCCTGGAAGGCCCGGCGGATTTCGGAATTTGGGATAAGGATGTTGGAATTCTGGAGGCCTGCTATGTTGAAGGTTTTGGAAGGGGCGGTACAGATGATGGCGTTCTGCGCCGCTTCCTCACTGATGGTGCCGAAGGCGGTGTGGGTGAATCCGGGGTAGGTGAAGTCTTCGTGGATTTCATCAGCCACGATTTTTACGCCGTGGGCCAGGCAGATGTCCGCATACCTGGTGAGCTCGTCCTTTGTCCACACCCGTCCTACGGGATTGTGAGGCGTGCAGAGAAGGGCCAGCTTTACATGGCCCTTGACGATTTTTTCTTCCAGATCTGCAAAGTCCATTTCATAGTGACCGTTTTTCAGGACAAGGGGGCTGTTTACCAGTTTCCGCCCGTTCTTGATGACGGCGTTCAGGAAGGGGTAGTACACCGGCTGGTTGATGAGGATGCCGTCTCCTTCTTTGGTCAGCGCCTTGACCGCCAGATTGATGGCAGGCACCACGCCGGGGGTCTTGATGAGCCACTCAGGGCGGATGGCCCAGTGGAAATATTTGTCCTGCCAGTTGGCCAGGGCTTTGAAATAGGCATCGCCGGATTCGGAATAGCCGAATATGCCGTGGCGTACTCTTGCTTCCAGGGCGTCAAGGATAGGCTGGGCCACCTTGAAATCCATATCCGCCACCCAGAAAGGCAGCACGTCCGCCGGCTTTCCACGCTGCAGGGCAAAATCATACTTCAGGCAGCCGCTCCCGCGGCGGTCAATGATGGTATCTAAATCGGAAAGTTTCATAATGGACTCCTTTGTATATTGATTCAATGGTGGTGTCATGTGTGGCGCTTGATCGTATTCCCGAAGGTTGACAGCCCCTTCAGGGCTGAGGGTTGAGACAGCCGCCTGTGGTGCGGTCGGGATCGGGACCTGGGCGGTGCTTTCCGGTATTCCCGTAGGGGCCTGCGCCTGTGGCGCAGAGGGGCATATAGCCCTGTGTTGACACACGGGCTAAGGGTTGCATCGCTTCGCTCAAGGGGCAGCTGCCGTGGTGGGTGCCCTAAATTTGTGGAAGGCGCCAGTTTGTATCAAACCTTCACAATCGGGCTTTCGCCCGTGGAAAAACCATACAACCGCCCTGGCGGGCGAGGGAGATTCCCCCTTTGGTGGCTGGCGCCACCACCTTTCCGCCCCGCGGAGCGGTGGGACTATGGGTACTTAGCCATGGAGCCATGTCTCTGCAGGAAAGCATAGAAACCTATTCTGCCCCCTGAACAGGGGGCAGTCCGGCGCAGCCCGGATAGGGGGTGGCGAGCGCAGCGAGCCAATTCGCAGAATGCTTATCATGTCATATGACACTGAAAGTAAATCCTGTAACGCGGACTTTATAAGCATTGCCCGAAGGGCAATCCACCACCCTCAGCGCCGCAGGCGCTGTCGCCCCCTGAGCGAAGCGATACACAACCCGCCGCCGACAGGCGNNNNCAGGCGGCCACAACCTTCGGCCCGAAGGGCCGTCAACCTTCCCCTCTGAACCCTCTGAACCCTCGCGCCTTTGGCGCGTCCTTGAACCCTCACGCCGAAGGCGTGTCCAATAGTGAAGCGGCCTCTTATCCCAATGCCTGTTCCAGATCGGCAATCAGGTCATTCACATCTTCAATGCCTACGGAGAGGCGGAGGAGGCAGCTGGTGATGCCCCGGGACTGCCGTTCTTCTTCTGTAAGGTCGCTGTGGGTCTGGGTGGCGGGGTAGGTGATAAGGCTTTCCACGCCTCCAAGGCTTTCGGCGAAGCGTATGAGTTTTACATTTTTCAGCACCTGGAGAGCTGTTTCATGGCTGTCGGTGTAGAAAGAAAGCATGGCACCGGCGCCGCGGGACTGCCTGAAGTGGATGCCCCTGCCGGGGAAGTCGGCGAGGCCGGGGTAGAAGACTTTGGATACCTTGGGATGATTTTCCAGCCATTCCGCCAGAGTTTCAGCATTTTTCTGGGCCGCTTCCATGCGGAGAGCCAGGGTTTTGATGCCTCTGGTGACGAGCCAGCTGTCCCAGGGAGCCAGGCAGCCGCCTACGGTTTTGTAGAGGAAGCGCAGTTTGTCGGCGATTTCCTTATCCTTTACCACCACAAAGCCTGCCAGGGTATCATTGTGGCCGGCCAGGTACTTGGTGCCGCTGTGGATGACGATGTCGGCGCCAAAGTCGATGGGGTTGCAGAAATAGGGGCTCATGAAGGTATTGTCCGCAATGAGCAGGGCGCCGTGGGCATGGGCGATGTCTGCGGTTTTCCGGATGTCCGTAATCTGCATCATGGGGTTGGTAGGAGTTTCGATGTACACCGCCTTCACCGTTTCATCAAAAGCCTCTTCCACTTGATCCGGATGGGAGGTATTGACGAATTTAAAACGGATGCCGTTCTTTTTGTTGACGAAGCGGAAAAGACGGATGGAGCCGCCGTAAAGGTCATCGGAGGAAAGGATGGTATCTCCCGGCCTGAAAAGTTCCATCACCATGGAAATGGCGGCCATGCCGGAAGAATAGCTGGTACAGTCACAACCGTGCTCAAGGGCGGCCACCACCTTTTCCGCGCTTTCCCTGGTAGGATTTTGCACCCGGGTGTAATCGTATCCTGTGGACTCTCCCAGTTCCGGATGGCCGAAAGTGGCACTCTGGAAAACCGGTACGGAAATGCAGCCGGTGGGATCCTTCCAGTCGCTGCCATGAATGCAGATTGTTTTGATATTCATATGAAAACCTCCCTGAATGTTTTTGGAAATAAAAAAATCGTCCCTCAAAAATGAGAGACGATGATTCACCGTGTTACCACTCTTCTTTTCCCCTCCGTCACCGGAAAAGGACTTGACAGGTACGCCGGACAAAGCCGTAAATACCCTGCTGCTGTAACGGGCAGTCCCGGCGGGCTTCACGATTCGGCCCGGAGGCTCCAAGTCCATCTTCCGGCGCCCCTCCTGCACTGCTTTCACCATACGCAGCTCTCTTTGCCATTCATGGAACCGTACTCTTCTTGTCATTGCCTTCTTTGAAATTGAAAATATGATACCACGGGTAAGGATGATTGTCAAGATGAGTGTACTAGTATACTAGTATACTAGTGTACTAGTGAGCTAGTGGGATGGTGTGCTGGTTTCCTGTCGCGATGGACTGCCATAGCTGTCCTATCCCCGTCATTTCGAGCGAAGCGAAGCGGAGTCGAGAAATCTCCTGCCGGAGAGTTTCCTGTGGCGATAGACTGTCATATTGTCATGCCGGATAGAAACCCTTCGCAAATAGTTTCCTGTGGCGATGAACCACCATAGTGTCAAGCCGGGTAGGAAACCCTTTGCAAATAGTTTCCTGTCGTGGTGAACCACCATAGTGTCAAGCCGAGTAGGAAACTTTTTTCAAACCATTTCCTACAGCGGCGAATTATGATTGCTTCATATCGGACAGGAAATCTTCCGCAAGCCTTATGCCCTCCAGATTTCCGATGTACGTTTTTAAATGGTCCATGTACCGCCGGGCCATGCCGCGGAGGACGGTGCCTTTGGGGGTGATATAGCCCAGGGTCATTTCTTCGGAGCTCTGAAGGGGCAGGGAGAGGATGTCCGTGCCGTTCAGGTCTTTGCTAAGGATGCCGGAGCAGATGGTGTAGCCGTCAAGGCCGATGAGGAGATTGAAAAGGGTGGCCCGGTCGGTGACGATGATGTTTTTGGGGCTGTATTCCTGGATCAGGGGCTCCTCAGAAAAATAAAGGGAGTTGTGGATGCCCTGCTCGTAGGTAAGGCGGGGATAGGGAAGGAGGTCTTCCAGGGTGACAAGGGAACGGCCGGCCAGGGGATGGCGGCGGCTGAGAAATACGTGCACCGGCGCTTTGAAGAGGGGATGGAAGTCCATGTCCGCTTCCTTCAGGATATGAAGAAGCACATCTTTTCGGAAATGGTCAAGGAAGAGAATGCCCAGCTCGCTCCGTCCCAGCCTGACGTCTTCGATAATGTCATAGGTGCGGGATTCCCGCAGGGTGAACTCATATTTCTCCCGCCCATACTCCTTTACCAGGGCAACAAAGGCATTCACCACGAAGGCATAGTGCTGGGAGGAAACGGCAAAGACCCGCTTCACCGGGGCGCCCTTCTTGTAGGCATTTTCCAGAAGATCCGCCTGCTCCACCACCTGCCGGGCGTAGGAAAGAAATTTCACCCCTTCCTCCGTAAGTACCATGCCCCGGCTGGTGCGGCGGAAAAGGGTAATGCCCATTTCCTTCTCCAGCTCTCCCATGGATTTGGAAAGGGAAGGCTGGGAAATAAAAAGCGCACGGGCCGCCATATTCAGCGAGCCCGCCTGTACGATGGCGATGATGTAACGAAGCTGCTGCAGAGTCATGGGATTCTCCTTGGAAAATGTGGAAACAGGGAAATTTTCTTCTATTATAAGGGAAAGCGGCGGATTTTGGGAAATGATTCTCTCCGTTCCGCTGTCCGCAGGCAGGAAACGCAGTTTTTTATCATTCGGCGCAGCCGCACCATAACCCTCGGGTCCTTCGGGCCCGTCAAACCTAAGAACCCTTTTTACACAACCTGCCGCCGATAGGCAGCTGTAGCCCTTGGGGAGGAAGGCCCCGTTAACCATCCTTAATAGGCGCGGAACCCTTTGTACCTTTTCTATTCCCCGTGTTATAATGAACACATGGAAAATAATACATTACACTCAAGAAGAAAGGTGTCCTTCATTACTCTTGGCTGCAAAGTCAACCAGTATGACAGCGACGCCATGCGTACCCTCTTTATGAGAAACGGGTACGCCCAGGCAGGGGAAAATGACGACGCCGATGTGTACGTGGTCAATACCTGCTCTGTCACCAGTATCGGCGACAGGAAATCAAGACAGATGGTGCGCCGCATCCGCCGGGCCCATCCCCATGCGGTGATTGCGGTGGCCGGCTGCTATGCCCAGCTGGCGCCGGAGGTCTTTGAAAAAATGGGGGATGTGGACGTCATCGTAGGACTGCAGAACCGCACCCGTATTGTGGACTATGTGGAAGAAGCCATGCGCCGCACGGACAAGAAGCCCCTCAACGAGACGGTGGACATTATGAAGGTAGACCGTTTTGAAAATATGTGGGTCGATGCGTCCGGCGAAGTCCGCACCCGTGCCTTCG
Organism: Dialister sp. UBA1703; assembly: GCA_002320515.1. Taxonomy (GTDB): domain Bacteria; phylum Bacillota; class Negativicutes; order Veillonellales; family Dialisteraceae; genus Dialister. The sequence goes on from DCJJ01000046.1 coordinate 10,804, forward strand.
TGAAGGTACAGGAAGGCTGCGACAATTACTGCACCTTCTGCATTATCCCCTATGCCCGGGGCAAGCTGAAATCCCGCCTCCAGAAGGATGCGGTGGAAGAAATCAGGCATCTGGTGGCCGAAGGCTACCGGGAAGTGGTTCTGACAGGTATCCACCTTGGCAATTACGGCAAGGACCTTCATGACGGCACCTCTCTGGCCACCCTGGTGGCGGAGCTGGTGAAGATTCCGGATCTCCTCCGCATCCGTCTGGGTTCCGTGGAATCGGTGGAACTTTCGGAAGACCTCATCCATATCATGCAGAATGAACCGAAGGTATGCCGCCATCTGCACCTGCCCATCCAGTCCGGCTCCGACGCCGTTTTGAAAGGCATGAACCGCCACTACCGGCTGCCCCAGTTCAAGAAACTGATTTCCGAACTTCGGGAAAAGGTGCCGGGCATTGCCCTCACCACCGATCTCATCGTAGGCTTCCCGGGAGAAACAGAGGAAAATTTCCTGGAAACCCTGGAGACCCTGAAGGAAATCAAATTCTCCGGCATCCACGTATTCCCCTACTCCCGCCGCACCGGCACGCCGGCGGCGTCCTATCCAAACCAGGTGTCCAATGAGGTGAAAAAAGAAAGGGTGCACCGGGTACAGGAGCTGGAAAAGGGCATTGCCCTGGAATACAGAAAACAGTTCATGGGCTGCGTCGTCCATGTGCTGGCGGAAGAAGTAAAGGATGGTTTCTTTGAAGGACTTACCGATGAATACATCCGTGTTTCCATCAGAGATTCACATATAGAAAAAGGCAAAATGTATCCTGTCAGGATTGATACTATCACCGAAGATGGCCTGTCAGGCGTGTTAGCAGAGGAGGAATAAGAATGGCTGATTGTATTTTCTGCAAAATCGCTGCCGGAGAAATTCCCAGCACCAAAGTTTATGAAGATGAAAACTGGTATGCCTTCAAGGACATCGAACCCTGTGCACCGGTTCACATCCTGGTGATTCCGAAAAAACACGTGGACAACATCCTCGCCTTCGACGAAGAATACAACAAGAACTTCGCTGACTTCTTCCTGGTAGTCAAGAAAATCGCCCTGGAAGCAGGCCTGAAAGAAGATGGCTTCCGCCTTGTCATCAACACAGGAGAAAAGGCAGGACAGTCCGTTTTCCATTTCCACGCCCACATTATCGGCGGCAAAGAACTGGGCTGGCCGCCATTCCCGGAAAAATGACACGCTTTGCGTGATGGTTGTGGAAGGCACCTTTTAGGGAAGCGCTGATTCAATCA
>DCJJ01000064.1:0-6166 GCA_002320515.1 Dialister sp. UBA1703
ATTTAATCAGCGCTTCCCTAAGAATCCTCACCTGCAAAGCGGGCGTCAAACTTTAGAACCCTTCGCGCCCTTCGGGCGCAGAACCTTCTGAACCGGGGCTGCTCTGCAGGCCCATGGTCGATCCTCACGCCATAGGCGTGTCACATCATACAAGGAGGGCTTATGATTTCATGGAGATTTATATTTCAAAAACTGATACATCTCATCCTTGTGTTTATCGGCGTATCCATTGTTACCTTCTGCATATCCCATGTCATTCCCGGTGACCCGGTCCGCATGCTGGTGGGGCCTCACGCGTCGCCGGAGACGCTGGAGGCGGCGCGCCAGTCCCTGGGGCTGGATAAACCGGTGCTTACCCAGTACGCTCTGTACATGGAGGGGCTGGCTCATGGGGATATGGGCGTTTCCGTCCGCACCCAGATGCCCGTGTCCGGCGAATTGGCCCGCTATTTCCCTGCCATCCTGGAACTGACCCTGGCGGCTATGGTGATTGCGGTGGTTTTCGGTATCTTCCTGGGGGTCCTTTCGGCGGTGCACCGGGACAGCTGGGTGGACCACATCTGCCGGGTGATTTCCATGGTGGGCGTGTCCATTCCCCTTTTCTGGTCCGGCGTGGTATGCCTCATCCTCTTTTATAAGGTAATACCCGTTTTCCCCGCCTCCGGCAGGCTGGACACCTTCCTTACACCGCCGCCGCAGGTGACAGGGCTTTATGTGATTGACGGGCTTATAGCAGGAAATATGGATGTGGTGATTTCCGCCATACATCATCTGCTGCTCCCCGCCCTCTGCCTGGCCTACGCCCAGCTGGCCATCATTTCCCGGCAGGTGCGAAGCGGCATGGTGGATGTGCTGGAGCAGGACTATATCCGCACTGCCAAAGCCTGCGGCATTCCACGGCGCCGTATTATTTACCGCTATGCCCTGAAGAATGCTTTGATACCGACGGTCACCATTACCGGCCTTACCATCGGCGAGCTTCTGGGCGGCGCCGTCATTACGGAAACCATTTTCGGCTGGCCGGGCATGGGGAAATACGTAATGGACTCCATTGCCTATCTGGACTTTCCCGCTATTATGGGATTTACCCTGGTGGTGTCCGTAGGCTATGTGGTGATTAATATGGCGGTGGATATGATTTACAATATCCTGAATCCCCAGATCAGCGGAGGTGATGAGAAATGACCACGGCAAAGGCGGAGGAAATCAGGGAGGAGAGGGAAAGTTTTTTCCACAAATCCCTGGATATCCTTCTGAAGAACAAGCTCACCCTGGCGGGTATGGTGATTGTGGCCCTCATCATCCTTCTGGGCATTCTGGCGCCCCTCATCAGCCCCTGGGACCCGAACCTCATGAACGTGGCAGGAAGGCTTCAGGCGCCGTCCATCCACCATTTCTTCGGCACCGATGAAATGGGACGGGATATTTTCTCCCGCATTCTCTACGGTGCCCGCATTTCCATTACCGTAGGCCTTTCCATCGTCATCATTGCCGCTGTCATCGGCGTGGCCATCGGAAGCCTCTCCGGCTGGTGCGGCGGGAGAGTGGACAGGGTGATTATGGCGGTGACCGACATGATTCTGTCCTTCCCTTCCATGGTACTGGCCCTGGCTTTGACGGCTGCCCTGGGTGTAGGGCTCTTCAATACCATGCTGGCGGTGTGTATCGTGAGGATTCCCCTTTATGTGCGGCTCATGCGGGGACAGGTACTGTCTCTGAAGGAGGAGCCCTATGTGAAGGCGTCAAAAACCTTCGGTGCTTCTCCCTTCTGGATTGTGCTCCACCACATCGTGCCCAACTGCCTTTCGCCCCTTATGGTGCAGATGACCCTGGGCATCGGAGACGCCATCCTCATTGCTTCCTCCATGAGCTTCATCGGCCTTGGCGCCCAGCCGCCTATGCCGGAATGGGGCGCCATGATTTCTACTGCCCGGGTCTATGCCATTGACCAGTGGTGGTATGCTGCCTTCCCCGGTCTCTTTATCCTTGTGACGGTGATGGGGTTCAACCTTCTAGGCGACGGCCTCAGAGATATTCTTGATCCAAGGGAGCACTGATTCTATGGAAAATGTACTTGAAATCGAACACCTGTCTTTAGCCCTTCCCTCCAAGAAGGGCATGATACCCATCCTCCATGATGTGAACCTGGAGGTGGGAGAGGGAAAGATTATGGGCCTGGTGGGTGAGTCGGGCAGCGGGAAATCCATGACCGCCTTTGCCGTTACCCGACTCCTCCCCGGCGGAGGCAAGGCGGAGCTGGACGGCTCCATCCGCCTCTGCGGCCGGCAGCTTCTGGGCCTTGGCCGGAAAAGCATGGAAGAAGTGCGGGGAAGGGATGTGTCCATGATTTTCCAGGAGCCCATGACCTGTCTCAATCCTGTTTTCACCATCGGCACCCAGATGACGGACGTCATCAGAACCCATGAAAAGATTTCAAAGGAAGAAGCATGCAAGAAAGCTGTCTCCCTTCTGGAAGAGGTGCATATACGGAACGCGGAGGATGTGATTCACTGCTATCCCTACGAACTTTCCGGCGGCATGCGCCAGCGTGTGATGATAGCCATCGCCCTTTCCTGCAAGCCCAAGCTCCTCATTGCCGACGAGCCCACCACGGCCCTGGACGTGACAGTGCAGGCCCAGATCCTCTACCTTATAAAAGAAGCCTGCCGGAACCTGAAGACCGCAGTCCTCTTCATTTCCCATGACCTGGACGTGATTTCGGAAATCTGCGATTCCATTTCCGTTATGTACTCCGGCCACATTGTGGAATCCGGCGACACTGCCTCCGTGCTCACAGAGCCCTGCCACCCCTACACCCGGGCCCTCATCGGGGCGCTGCCGAAGTTTACAGGGGAAAAGACGAAGGAAAGGCTCACCGCCATCCCCGGCATGATGCCGGATCCGTCGGAAAAAATGGCGGGCTGCCGCTTCGCACCCCGCTGCGAAAGGGCCACCGCCGCCTGCAGGGAAGGCCTGCCTCCGTCCCTGGAAATAAGGCCGGGCCACAAAGTATACTGCTGCCATCCTCGGGAGGTGTGACATGGACATACTGGAAATCAAGAACGTGACGAAGACCTTCCACACCCGGAGCTTCTGGGGGAAATCAAAGGAAGTGCATGCCTTGAACGGCATTACCCTGTCTCTGGCCAAAGGGGAATCCCTGGGCATTGTAGGGGAGTCGGGCTGCGGCAAATCCACCCTGGCCAGCCTCATCATCCATCTGGCGGAGCCTACCGGCGGCGAAATCCTTCTTTACGGGAAAGATATTTCCCATGCAAAGGAAAAGGAGGTAAAGGAAATCCGGAAGAAAATACAGATCGTCTTCCAGGACCCCTACTCCTCCCTGTCGCCCCGCATGAAAATCGGAGACATTATCATGGAGCCTGCCCGGGTGATGGGCGAATTTTCCGAAGCTCACCGGAAGGAAAGGGCGGAAATGCTTCTGGAAATGGTGGGCCTTCGAAAAAACGTGATGGACCGCTATCCCCACGAATTTTCCGGCGGCCAGCGCCAGCGCATCTCCATCGCCTGAGCCCTCATGACCAGCCCGGAAATCCTCATCCTGGACGAACCTACCTCTGCCCTGGACGTTTCCGTGCAGGCCCAGGTGCTGAACATCCTCATGGACCTTCGGGAAAAACTCCACCTCACCTATCTCTTCATCTCTCACAACCTGGCAGTGGTGCGCTATATTTCCGACCGCACCGCCGTCATGCAGAAGGGAAAAATCGTGGAAATCGGCGCCTCCGACGAAATCCTCTGCCACCCCAAGGATCCCTATACCAGGGAACTCATAGCCGCTGTGCCTATGATAGGAAAACCCTTCGTACCGCCGGACAGAATTATGGAATTGGGGTGAGGCTGGCGGACGTTGTCCGCTATCGGCTGCCGGCTGTCGGCTTACCGCGCGGAAATTTCCCGCCGGTCATCCGTCATCCAGGGTCGGTCAGCCGACAATAGGAAGGCCCTTTTATGGGCAGGCTAGGGGCCAACTTCGGCTGACTTGGAGACCCTCTGCAGGGTCTCCACAAAAGCGAAGGATCTTGGTAGGAACAGTAAGTGAGGGAATACAGGTAAATACAAGTCGGCGGGAAGATGGCAGACCATCAGATGAAGTGGGAGGCGGGAAGGCAATCCCCTGACACCACTTGCTCCCCTGCTTGTTAAGTGACACGATTCCCCGCGGGGCGGAGGGGAACCGGCGGGGTCAAACCTGCGAACCTTCCGAGACCTGGGGCTCCCCCTTTTGGTACTGCGTACCACCTTTCCCCCCGCAAGCGGTGGGACAATAAGAGTGATGGGAAGGACCTTTTCCCTGCCCCCTGCGCGAAGTGAACACAACCCATCTATACAACCTGCGGCGGAGCCGCGCCTCTTTTTCTAAAAATTGCGGCGTCAGCCGCCACCACAACCCTCGGGCCAAAGGCCCGTCAAACCTAAGAACCCTCCGGACAAAGGCCGGTCAATCTTAAGTACCGTTCCACACAACCTGTGGGCCCGAAGGGCCCGCCCCCTTTGGTGGCTACGCCACCACCTTTCCGCCCCGTTGNNAACCCGCCGCCGACAGGCGGCCACAACCCTCGGGGCGCAGCCCCGTCAACCCTCACACCGAAGGTATGTCCAAGTCCGTCCACCTTTCCCTTCATAACCCTTTACAAGGAGGTGCCATCCATGACCATTGACTACGAAAAACTCTCCCATCTCATAGAGAAGATGATGACCTATTACCACATACCCGGCATGGCCCTTGGGGTCATCGAAAAGGGCCGGGTTCATATGGAAAACTTCGGCGTAAGGGATAGGGCAGGCCATCCTTTCCTTACAGATACCATCAGCGGCATCGGTTCCTGCAGCAAATCCATGACCGCCCTGGCGGTGATGAAGCTTTCGGAGAAAGGGCTCCTTGATATGGACGCACCCATTGCTTCCTACATTCCCGGCTTTGCCCTCTGGGACAGGGAGGCGTCGGCTATGGTGACCATTCGGGATATGCTCTGCCACCGCACCGGCGTAGGCGGCCGTGACGGCGCCTGGCCGGATAATTCCATTTCCCGGGTGGAGTATCTGAAGCGGCTGAAATATCTGGAGCCCAATGCACCATTCCGCACCCTGGCCCAGTACAGCAATGTCATGTATGCGGCGGTGGGGGGCATTATGGAGGCGGTGACGGGAAAGAAGTGGGAAACCATTCTCCGGGAGGAAATTTTTGAGCCCCTTGGCATGGACCGCACCTTCTGCCTCATGGATGAAGCAGCGGCTCATGAGAACTGTGCCATGCCCTTTTGGTGGGATCATGGCCTTCATGAAATTCCCCGCTGGAACATTGACCAGGCAGGCCCCTGCGGTTCTGTCATGAGCACGGCGGAGGATATGGTGAAATGGATTTCCCTTCATATACAGGGAGGGGAGAAGGATGGCAGCTACCTCCTTTCATCGTCCCATTTCCTTGAAATGCATACCCCCCAGATGCTCATGGATTATCCCCATGTGAAAGGCGGAAGAAGTCTGGGCTATGGATTCGGCTGGCGGATTATGGAATATCACGGTGCCGTTATTCAGCAGCATACGGGGAAGATTGAGGGGTACAGCGCCTTTCAGTTCTACATTCCCTCTCTCTCCTCCGGGGCGGTGTACCTGATGAATCTCCATGCGCCGGACAATCCCCTGATTTTCGCAGTTCAGAGCTTCCTGCTGGACGCCTTCCTGGGACGGGAGGAAGAGGACTGGTATGGCATGTATACGGAAGCGGGGAAATCCCATGCGCCGGAGGACATGTATCACCATCTGGAGTTTGACTGCATGCCGGAAAGCCAGGGGAAAGGGCCCCTCTCCCACCGCCTTTCCGACTACACCGGTGCCTATTGGAACCCCGGCTACGGCACCTTCTCTGTAACGGAAAAGGAGGGCAGGCTTTTCCTTCAGGAAAGGGAAGTGAAAGACCGGCCTATGACCCATCTCTACTACGACACTTTCCGGGTGGACGAAGTGAAGGAGGATACGGATTTATACCGTATACCCCTTACTTTCTACGCCGATGATACAGGCCGTATCGCCGGCTTCCATCTCCTCATGGAGCCGAAGGTGCATTCCATCTGCTTTGAAAAGCAGGGGAAATGATATAATAGGATAAGTACGTAAAGAAACTTAAGGAAGCGCTGATTAAATC
>DCJJ01000064.1:6202-10333 GCA_002320515.1 Dialister sp. UBA1703
GCGAATAGCGAGCTATTTAAGGAGACTTATGAGGTCGATTGGATAAAAATTCATATGAAATTCGATTCTGCGAATGAATCAGTGCTTCCTTAACAGAAGGACGGTCATAGAATTGGCAGAATATACAATCAGACAGGGAAATATAGAAGATGCGGCGGCACTGGCGGCGGTGGAGGCGGAATGCTTCCCGAAGGCGGAGGCCGCTACGGCTGAGGAAATCAGGGAGCGCCTTTCCGTGTATCCCTACCATTTCCTCCTTTTATACAGGGACGGGAAACTGGTGGGCTTCATCGACGGCATGACCACCGAAGAAAAGGATCTGCAGGATGAAATGTATGAGGATGCGTCCCTTCATAATGAAAAGGGCGCCTGGCAGATGATTTTCGGGCTGAATACCATTCCTGCCTTCCGCAGGCAGGGCTGTGCCGGCAGGCTTATCGAAGCCTTCAAGAAACAGGCCCGGGACGAAGGAAAAAAGGGTATCGTCCTTACCTGCAAGGACAGACTGGTTCACTACTATGCAGGATTCGGCTTTGTCAATGAAGGGGTCTCCGGCTCCACCCATGGTCATGTGGTATGGTACCAGATGAGGCTTACGTTTTAAGATAAAGCAGCCTGTGGGTATAGAAATTATTTATAAGGGCCTCAAAGAAAGGTGGATGAAAACAGAGCATACAGGGATTTTCCGCTTTTTTTCCCCATAGCTGCCTATCCTTTTATTCTGTTTCCGGATGTTTTATAATAAATATATACAATTTTTACTATGGATTCTATCTCATATATGGGGGTTGCATTTATGAAACGCCGTATCATGGGAGGCCTGCTTCTATCCCTCTTTCTGCTTCCTGCTGCGGTGGGAGGAAATGGAATACTTCCCTCCCCAAAGGGGAGCACCATGCAGTTTTCCTCTGCTTTTTCCTCTGAAGGTATGGCCCGGGAATCTGAATCCACCCTGTATTTCAATGATGGATTCGGACGGATGACGGAATTTCATATGACATCGGACAACCATGTGATGACACTCACCATCCGGCAGAATATGAGGATTATGTGGAAGGGCAGCTGTCATGTGGACAGGGACACCTTTTCCGTGGTCCGCAGGGAAGGACAGGGCCATGTCTATTTCCTCATCACCCTGGGGGAGCATACCTATCATGGAGAAATCAACAGGGATGACCGCTGGGATGTGCATGAAGTGAAAGGGTTTCCCGGAGGAATGTAGTCTTTTTTTGACGATGGACAGAAATTTATTGTATAATGTATACAAAATGTGGATTGCAAGTTGAAAAGTCAGGCTGTATACGATTTTAAACATTTTCCGCAGACTCGGGGAAGAGGAGTTTTGCTGGTGTCTTTGGAGTAAGGTGAGAGCTATGAAAAGACAGATTCATTTAAAACCGGATGATTTAAAAGAAAGCGATAAGCTGGGGTTGACCTACAACCTGGGCCAGGCCCATAAGATGATGCTGCTTCGTCAGTCGAGCATTATGAAGAAATTTGGACTCACTGCACGGCAGTCCCTCATTATTGCCTATTTGTCCACCCATAAGAAAGAAGTGGTAACCCAGAAGACACTGGAAGACCATCTGCATCTTACCAATCCCACCATTACGGTGATGGTGAAGTCCATGATTGAAAAAGGACTGATCCGCAAGGAAAGAATGCCCGATGATGCCAGAAAATACCGCCTCTTCATGACGGATCGGGCAAAACAGGTGGAACAGGCCAGCCAGAAAGCTTCCAGGGATCTGGATGAGTCCTTCTACGAAGGCATTCCGGAAAACGAAATGCAGGTTTTCAGGGGCGTGCTCAGCCGCATTATGAAAAACCTGGACATGGGCTGATAACAGGCAGAAATTGACAAACAAAAAGAACTGTGAGAGAAGGGCTCACAGTTCTTTTTTTTATGGCCGTATGCAGCGGAATCATTCACAGCGCGTACCAAGATTCTTCGCCTGCGGCTCGGAATGATGGAGCGGGGCCTGCCTGCAGTCAAGACACTATCCTCAATGCCTTCCCGCCTGACACCCGTCATCCTGAGAGATAGCGAAGGATCTTGGTAAGCATAGTAAGTAAGGGTAATGCCGGTAAATACCGGCGGGCGGGAAGGAGAGTGCCGGGCCCCGGCATGACCGGCAGCGGAATCATTCACAGCGCGTACCGAGATTCTTCGCCTGCGGCTCAGAATGACTGCGTTCGGAGGGAAATCCCGTAACGCCTGCCGCCTTTGGCGGCATTAATGCTCATCGCCGCCAAAGGCGGCGATACCACAGCCCTCGGGTCTGAAAGGCCCGTCAAACCTGAGAACCCTCCGGCTGGAAGCCGGTTCATTCTAAGAACCTTTTCAGCCACAACCCTTCTACACAACCTGCGGCGTCAGCCGCGCCCCTTTTTATTGCGGCATAGCCGCCCCCCACAACCCTCAGCGTCCAAAGGACGCTGTCAAACCTAAGAACCCTTCGCGCCCTTCGGGTGCAGAACCCTCTGAACCGGGCCGCAAAGGGGCCCTTTATTTCATCCTGATAATCCTGTCCGCAAAGTCATGGAAGAGGGGATCCATCACGTTTCCTTCCATATTTTCCGGATGCCACTGCACGGCGCAGATGAGTTCATTGTCCTTGCTCTCCACCGCTTCGATGACGCCGTCCCTGGAACGGGCGGCAGCGGTGAGGGAGGGGGCCAGTTTTTTGATACCTTCCCTGTGACGGGAGTTTACATAGAGGCCGTCGCCAAGGATGTCGTGGAGGCGGCTGTCCTTTTCGATTTCCACATAATGGGTGGCTATATTTCCCGGTGCCTTCTGCATGTGCTGGATAAAGGCTTTGGGATTCTGGGCCTGCATGTCCTGCCAGAGGGTGCCGCCCAGGGCTGCGTTCAGGATCTGCATGCCCCTGCAGATGCCCAGGATGGGCTTATCCTGCTTCAGGCAGGCATGGATAAGGGCGATTTCAAAAAGGTCCCGCTTTTCATAGGTGGGCCCGATACACCACAAAGGCTCCTCTCCGTAGACGCGGGGCGAAGGATTGGGGCCGCCGGGAATGACCAGGGCGTCAAAGGTGTCTAAAAATTCCTCGGGATCCGCATAGTCGTCATAGGCGATGACAATGGGAAGGATGCCCGCCTTCCCCAGGGCGTTCAGAAGCGGCCGGGGCGCATAGTCCGCCATCCTCTGGTTGATGGGCTTCATATCTGCTAAAAGCGTGTCCGCAGTTACTGCAGCAATAGGTTTATTCAAGATGAATTCCTCCTTTTGGAAATCCGTTTCCTACATCATACCATGAATGGGGACACAGGGTGAGGGGGAGAGTTTCTAGTTTCAGCTTGACGGGGCGCCACTGTCGGTGTGGCTGTCCGCTGTCGGCTTACCGCTGTCCGCATAACACAAAAAGCCAACCCGAGGCGCTGTCTTCTTATGGACAAGTCCCTTTGGTGCTTGAGGGTTCAGGCGCCTTTCGGCGCCCGGGTTCTATCGTTCGTGTGCTGCGCACCGAACGATGGGTTCGGCCCACGGAGCGGGCTGGTTCAGAGGGGAGTTTTATATGACGCTGCCTGGGGCAGCGAAAACCTTTACAACCGGGCTTTCGCCCGTGGGTAAACAGGCCAACCGCCCTGCGGGCGATGGAGATTCCCCCTTTGGTGGCTGGCGCCACCACCTTTCCGCCCCGCTGGGAAGCGTGTCACTGGATTCTCAGTCGCCTACGGCTCCCTGCGAATCCAGTTCCCTTGCCACCGCAAGCGGGGGCACTATAGAGCTCCGTCATGCTGTGAGCTGCTTATGAAAGGACTGCTTTGCGGGTCTTTATTGTCCCACCGCTCAGCGGGGGGAAGGTGGTGCCGTAAGGCACCAAAGGGGGGAAAGCCACCGGAGGTGGCTGATCGAAGTAATGTTTTTCATAACGTATGACATGGAAAGCCAATCCCGTAACGCTGACTTTATCATCTGCGGCGAAGCCGCCGCCACCACCCTTTGAACCTTTTGAACCCGAGCGCCGAAGGCGCTTGTCCATAAGGCGGTTGTATGGTTTTCTCCGCCAAAGGCGGTATAAAAAATGGCGCCCGAAAGGGCGCCATACCTTCCCAGCGGGCACGGTCAGCCAGCCAATAGGTAGGCCCTTTTATGGGCAGGCTAAG
>DCJJ01000119.1:0-3512 GCA_002320515.1 Dialister sp. UBA1703
AAGGGGGAATGCATTTCCTCGCCCACAGGGCGGTTGTAAAGGTTTTCCTGCTGCCGCAAGGCAGCATTTATACTGGCGCCCATAAGGGCGCCCACCACAGCCCTTTGAACCTTGTGAACCCTCACGCCCGACAGGGCGTGTCCATTTGAACCCTCAAGCCCCATAAGGGCTTGTCATATCGCCGGTGCCTCTACGTAAAAAACCGGGCTGACGCCCGGTTTTTCTTATTTCTTTCCTATTCTTCTTGCTTTGTAGGCCTTCAGTTTGGCATCCCTGATAGCCAGGTGGGTGAAGTATTTCTTTGTTTCCGCCGTGATGACGCCGGAGAGGCCCAGGAGGGCGATGAGGTTCGGGATGGCCATGAGTCCGTTCACAATGTCCGCCAGGGACCAGATGGCTTCCAGTTTGAGGAAGACGGCGGAGGCCAGGATGGCGATGTAGCCCAGGCGGTAGAGTTTGATGGTTTTGGTACCGAAGAGGTATTCCCAGCACTGTTCGCCGTAGTAGTTCCAGCCGATGATGGTGGTGAAGGCGAAGAGGGTGAGGGAGATGGTGAGGATGAAGGGAGCCAGGCTTCCGTAGGTTGTGGCGAAGGCGGCCTGGGTCATTTCGGCGCCATTGGTGGGGCCGGTCCACACGCCGGATACGATGATGGTAAGGCCGGTGAGGGTGCAGATGATGATGGTGTCGATGAAGGTGCCGGTCATGGAAATAAGGCCCTGCTCGGCAGGCCACTTGGTTTTAGCGGCGGCGGCCACGATGGGGGCAGAGCCCAGGCCTGATTCATTGGAGTAAAGGCCTCTGGCAATGCCGCTTCGGATGGTGAGCATAAGGCCGGCCCCTGCAAATCCGCCGGCGGCAGCGGTGCCGTTGAAGGCGCCGCTGAAGACTTCCCCAATGGCCCGGGGTAATTCTGCCGAGTTCATCCCAAGGAAAATGACGGTGATAATGAAGTAAATCACCGCCATGGCCGGTACGATTTTGGAGGCGGTTTTGGAAATGGACTGGAGGCCGCCGAAGGTGATGATGGCTACCAGGATGGTGACGATGGCACAGGTAATATAGGTGGAAACGCCGAATCCTGCCTGTACGGAGGACACGATGGCGTTCATCTGGGTGGTGGTGCCGCTGCCCAGCATGGCGGTCATGATGCCAAAAAGGGCAAAAGCCACGGCCAGGGGCTTCCATTTCTTCCCCAGACCCATTTCGATATAGTACATAGGGCCGCCGGCAATATTTCCCTGGTCATCCACCTGGCGGAATTTCACGGCCAGGCAGCCTTCGGAGAATTTGGTGGCCATGCCGAAGAAGGCGGCCAGCCACATCCAGAAAAGGGCGCCGGGACCGCCGAGCTTGATGGCAGTGGCCACGCCTACGATGTTGCCGGTGCCTACGGTGGCAGCCAGGGCGGTGCAGAGGGCCTTGAAGGAGTCAATGTCTCCGTCCCCCTTGTTTCTTGCAAAGAATATGAGCTTCAGCGCCCTTGGCAGCTTCATGACCTGCAGGAATCCCAGCCGGCAGGACAGGAACACGCCGGTGCCTACCAGCAGGATGAGGAGCCAGGGCCCCCACACGATACTGTCGATCCGGTTCAATACATCTGCTAACATAAAAACCTCCCCTGAATCATTCCGATTCACTACCCCGCATACAATGATTTCATGCTTTCCTACCCACAATAAAACCGCCGGCCCAGATAAAACAAAACAGAGCCGGCGGTAATTGGTTCCAATGACCGCCCGGCTCTGTCCTTTTGCCTGAGAGATTACAGCCGGCAAGCCGGCCTGTGCACCTTCGGCGCCCGGTTTCCCGGGGCTCTCCAGAGTTCTGTCCGCATGCAGTTTCGTGTTCAATGAACGCCTGATAGTGTTACTCCTTCGGTAGGCCTTCGGGAAGCACTGATTGAATCGCAGAATCGAATTTCATATGTATTTTTATCCAATACTTCGTTATAAGTCTCCTTAAATAGCTGGCTATTCGCGTCGACTTATTCCTTGTATTGAATAAAAACACAAGAATGAAACCCGATAACGCTTAAATCAGTGCTTCACTTCGGCCTTTTTCCGCATGCATCATCCACTTGTGAAGTTGTCACTATTATAAATTATCATGAAGAAATACACAATATGTATTCATGAAATCGATTTCAAAAAGTTATTCCTTTTCCGTAGCATTCACGGCCACTGCCACAGCGGCGTCGCCGGTGATGTTGAGGCAGGTACGGAACATATCCAGCACACGGTCAATGCCTGCTACCAGCGCCAGCCCTTCCATGGGAAGGCCTACGGACTGGAGCACCATGGCCAGCATAATGAGTCCCGCACCGGGAACGCCGGCGGTACCGATGGAAGCCAGAGTACCGGTGAGGACGATCATCATCATCTGGTCCACGGTCAGGGGAATGCCGAATACGTTAGCAATGAAAAGGGAGCAGATACCCATGTACAGCGCCGTGCCGTCCATGTTGATGGTGGCCCCCAGAGGCAGTACGAAGGAGGCGATGTCACGCTTCACGCCCAGTTTCGTCTGCACGTTCTGCATATTGACAGGCAGGGTGCCGGCAGAAGAGCAGGTGGTAAAGGCAATGGCCATGGCTTCCGACATGCCCCGGAAGAATTTCAGGGGGCTCATGTGGGCAGACACAGCGGTGAGGGTAGAGTACACGCCTACCGCATGGATGACACTGCCTACAGCCATACAGATAATGACGGAAAGCAGCGGCAGCAGCACCTTCGGGCCATTCTGCACCACCACCGGAAGGAGAAGGCAGAACACGCCTACCGGCGCTGTCTTCATGATCATACCGATGATCTTGTAGCACACTTCCGCAAAAGCATCGAAGAAGGAAATCAGGGTTTCCGCCCGTTTCCCGCCGACAGAAACAATGCCCGCCCCTACGAAGAGGGCAAAGATAATAACCGGCAGAATGTCCGCCTTAGCCATGGAGGCAATGGGGTTGGAAGGAATCATATTTACAAACACCTGCATAATGGTGGGTGCTTCCTTCACCTTCGGCGCCGCCGCATCCGTAGGCAGCGCCATGCCGATACCCGGCTGGATAACCCCCGCCACCGCAAAGCCGATGACAATGGCAATGGCGGTGGTCACCATGTAAATGCACAGGGTCTTCACGCCGATACGGCCCAGCTTCTTCATATCCCCCATGGAGGTCATGCCCACCACCAGAGAACAGAAAACCACAGGAACAATCATCATCTTGATGAGATTGATAAACATGGTGCCAATCGGCGCAATCCATGTCTTCACCGGAGCCGCCGCCCCGTCCCCCAGCACCAATCCTACCACTACGGACAGAACCAGGGAAATGAAAATTTGTACAGATAAGTTCATTTCGTGCCCTCCCTCATATATTTGCACTTGATATTTACCCTATTATAGCAAATACATACAGCATAACCAATAGATTTGTGAAATCTTTTATACATTTCTATGTATATGGAAATCGAATAGTCGATAAAATATATAAATGATACTATTTGAATTATAATTCA
>DCJJ01000119.1:3558-4096 GCA_002320515.1 Dialister sp. UBA1703
CAGAAGGTTCAGAAGGTTCAAAGGGTTCAGGGGTGGTGGTGGCGGCTTTGCCGCAAACATAAAAGGGGCGCGGCTGGCGCCGCAGGTTGTGTAGAAGGGTTGTATAGAAGGGTTGACGACTCCAAAGGGCCGAAGGTTCTTAGGGTATTGGTTTGACGCCCGCTTTGCGGGCGAGGGTTGTGGAGGCGCCCTACGGGCGCAATATAAAGTCAGCGTTACGGGTCTGGCTTTTGTGTCATCAGTGCTCCCCCGTCATTTCGAGCGGTGGTACAAGCCGGTTTGAATCAGATAGTTTCGTGGAGCCAGTGAAAGGGAGTCGAGAAATCTCCTTCCAGAAGGCTGCCTTGCGGCAGTCAGTTCAGCATAGAGTATCATACAGGCTTGCCGCCTCGTCCACCCCTTCGCCACTTCGTGGCCCTCTTCCCCTAAAGGGGACGCAAGGACGTTACGGGTCTTGCTTCCTGTTGCTTAAGTCACGCTATACATTCTGCTGAATTGGCCGTCTTTGGCGGCCTTTCCCCCTTTGGTGCCTTACGGC
>DCJJ01000176.1 GCA_002320515.1 Dialister sp. UBA1703
GGCGGCCACGCCAGCATAGAGTATAAGTTTCATCATGTACCTTCCAGCACCCCTTCGCCACTTCGTGGCCCTCTTCCCCTAAAGGGGACGCAAGGACGTTACGTGCTATACTTCCCGCCTCACTCGTCATTCCAAGCGCAGTGAAGAATCTCGGTACCAGCCGTTAGCAGCCCATTGGCAAGTAAATACAGTCGGTGAGAAGCCGCCTTTCGGCGGCCACGCCAGCATAGAGTATCAGTTTCGTCATGTACCCTCCAGCACCCCTTCGCCACTTCGTGGCCCTCTTTTCCACGGGAAAGCATGTCACTGGATTCTCAGGTCGCTATCGCTCCCCTACGAATCCAGTTCCTTTGCCACCCTAAAGGGGACGCAAGGACGTTACGGGATTTGCTTTTGTGTCACAAGTGCTGCATGGCGAAGTGCAAAGACCCCCATCCGGCTGCGTCTCCAGGCGCTGCTTTCATTTACCATTTTCCACTCTACGAAAAAAGCAGCAGAGCCTCTTTGGTTCTGCTGCTTTTTATCAGTTTCCTTCCAGCTGGGCCACACCAAGCGGCGGGCTTTCGAGGAATTTGACCTTTGGATTTCTCTGGGCCAGCCAGCCTGCCTGCCAGGCGTTGGGCAGGAGGTATACCGGCCGTTCGCGGCGGTCGTAGACCACCATGGCGTTGTCGATGCCTACCAGCTCTTCCGGCGGTACGTCGCCTTCGGTCCAGCGGGCAGCGGTGAAGCCCAGGGGTTCCAGGTTCACGGAAACGTTGTATTCGTTTTCAAGACGGTATTTCATCACTTCAAACTGCAGCTGGCCTACAGCGCCGATGATGAAGGATTCCATAATATAGGGCTGTTTGTACACCTGGATGGCCCCTTCCTGGGCCAGCTGGGTGACGCCGTTCAGGAACTGTTTCCTCTTCATGCTGCTTTCCGGGGAAAGACGGGCGAAGAGTTCCGGCGGGAACACGGGGAAGTCGATGAAGGTGACGGGATGTTTCTTTTCGCATACCGTATCGCCTACGCCCAGTTCGCCGGTGTCGAAGACACCGATAATGTCGCCGGGGTATGCTTTTTCCACGGTCTGCCTTTCGGTGGCCAGGAACTGCTGGGGCTGGGAGAGGCGGATCATTTTGCCGCTCTGGCGGTGAAGCACACTGACCCCTTTTTCAAAGACGCCGGAGCAGATACGCATGAAAGCCACCCGGTCATGGTGCTTGGGATCCATGTTGGCCTGGATCTTGAATACGAAGGCAGAGAAGTTCGGATCCTCCGGTGAAATGGTACCTTCCAGTGTCTTTCTCGGTTCCGGCGGCGGTGCCAGTTCAAGGTATTTTTCCAGGAAAGGCTGTACGCCGAAATTGGTCATGGCGGAGCCGAAGAACATGGGGGTGAGCTCCCCTCTGGCCACTTTGTCCGCATCAAAAGGATCTCCCGCTTCATCCAGAAGTTCCAGGTCGTCCTGCAGGGACCGGATGATTTCAGGGGTCAGATGAGAGACAATCTTCTCATCGTCCATTTTCCCGGAAATCACTTCCAGTTTCTTCACGCCATGGGCATTGTCCTTGATGAAAAGGTGGCACATTTCCGTTTCCCTGTCGTAAATGCCGGTGTAATCACCGTTTACGCCAATGGGCCAGTTCATGGGGCAGGAGCGGATGCCCAGCACGTCTTCAATATCAGCCATCAGGTCGAAGGGATTCTTGCCGAAGTGGTCGATTTTGTTGACGAAAGTAAAAATAGGAATCCCCCGGTCGGAGCAGACCTTGAAGAGCTTCTTCGTCTGGGCTTCCACCCCTTTGGCCACGTCGATGACCATGACGGCGGAGTCCACGGCCATCAGGGTACGGTAAGTATCTTCCGAGAAATCCGCATGGCCCGGGGTATCCAGAATGTTGATACGGCAGCCCTGGTAGTCGAACTGGAGCACGGAGCTGGTGACGGAAATACCACGCTGCTTTTCGATTTCCATCCAGTCGGATACCGCATAGCGGGCCGTCTTCCTTGCCTTGACGGAGCCGGCCAGATGGATGGCGCCTCCGTAAAGAAGCAGTTTTTCTGTAAGCGTCGTCTTGCCGGCATCCGGGTGGGAAATGATGGCAAAGGTACGGCGTCTCTTTATTTCTTCCAAATCAGTCATGTTTCACCTCAAAAATAAAATAAGCGTCATATCATTATACCCCATGGGACAGGGATGTGGAAAGGGATTTCCCTAGAATTAGTGGACTAGTGGGCTAGTGGACTAGTGGACTAGTGGGCTAGTGGGCTAGTAGGCTAGTGGGCTAGTGGACTAGTGGGCTAGTGGGCTAGTGGGCTAGTGGGCTAGTGGGCTGGCGGGCTGGTAGGCTGGCGGGACAGCAGGGCAGCTATCCGTTATCTGCCGGCTCCTTCCCGCCGGATATGGTCATTCCAAACGTAGTGAAGAATCCCGGTACAAGGCGCCGGTGACTCATCACCCGTAACTACCGGTCGGCGGGAAGGAGGACTCACTACCGCCTGCCGCTTCGTCATTTCGAGCGATGGGACATGACGGCATGAAACTCCATCTTGCCTTGGCAACAGTGAAACGGAGCCGAGAAATCTCCCTGCTGTATGATACCTCTCAAAGCAGCCGGTTTACATCGTGTTTCTCAGAGCTTCGCCCGGCTCCCTTCAGCTCAAACAAAAACAGCCCCAGAGAATGATTTCCTCTGTAAAGGCTGTTCTGTACCCAATTATCTGGCTGCTACGCTGATAGAATTGCCATGGGTCTGGTTGGCCGGATCCATCACTTCTTCCAGATTATCCGGAGTGGCCTCCAGGTCTGTGTCTTCTTTTACCGTAACAATGAATTCCTGTCCCGGATTGTAGTAGTAATTCTTCCCTTTCATAAACAAACCGCCTACCACAGTCACAGCTGCCGCCACTGCGACTGCGCCGGCATCCTGTCTTCCATGGGCATTCACATATCCATTCACCGGCACCTTGACGCCATTAATGGTTGCTACATAGGGCACATTGAATTCCAGCTTGCCGCCGCGGCCGAACATCCCGTTCCCATGGGCCTTCACCACGATACCTTTGACCTCTTCCCCCTGAGGAATGACAACTACATCATTAATAATGGTATCCTCCATGGTCTTCAGCTTGAATGTGCTTCCTGTTTTCGATTTCTTGGAGCTGATGGGATCCACCAGCTCAAGCCTGATCTGGGTATCCTTGGGAATATATAAATCCCCTTCCTGCACCGTAGAAGTTTCTTCCGCCGCTTCCGGATGAAGAGCTGCATTGGCCCTTTCTTTGAAATCAGGCTGTCCTTCTTCCGTATCTGCATCCTTCTTCTGATCCTGTGCCTCCACCGGTTCAGCGGAAGCCATAATCGCCGGTTCCAGTTCCGCAGGCGCATCTGCCATGGTGACCATACCACCAGGCGCTGCCATCAACAGACATAAACTTAATATAAGAGCTTCTTTTTTCATCATAAATTCCCCTTTAAATGAAAAACATGAAACCAGACTTCAGGAAAGCACTGATCCGTTCATAGCGCTTCCCCCCTCGGATGTATCCTCTCTCCCGTCCCCCTTTCTTAAGGAAGCACTGATTCATTCATAGCGCCTGCTTTTATAAGGATTTTTATGCACTGCTGTGTCACAGGACTCCTTAAACAGCTCGCTATTTCCTTTCCCATTCCTTGCATTGCGTAAATAAAAGCAGCCAGTGCTTGAACCGGCATTCCCTTAAAGTCTATTATATGTGATGTTCTATTACATACTATTTTACTCCCCTCCATTCTGAAGTCTATACAAAATTTTTATTTCACCCTATATAGCAAGGCTCTATAATAAAAGCCGCTGATACCGCTCTGTCCGCCCTCTCCCCTCGCCTGAAAAGCTATGATATAATACATACAGGTTTATGGCTCTGCCATATGTGTTTCCTGCCGGAGCGCAGGGGAACGGAGGATACTATGAAGAAGTACATTTGCAAAGTCTGCGGATGGATTTATGATGAAGCACAGGGTGATCCGGACAACGGCATTGAACCGGGCACCAAGTTTGAAGACCTTCCGGCTGACTACATCTGCCCCATGTGCGGTGCCGGAAAAGAAGAATTTGAAGAATACGACGGCTGATTAAGTAAAGTAAAAAAAGAGCTGTGAAGAAACGAATCATTTCTTCACAGCTCTTTTTTTACTGTCATTTTATCCTTTGCCGCCTCCAAATGGCGTTAAGGAAGCGCTGATTAAATCGTTATC
>DCJJ01000137.1 GCA_002320515.1 Dialister sp. UBA1703
CGTCACAACCCTTCTACGCAACCTGCGGCGAAGCCGCGCCCCTTTGCGCCCAAAGGGCGCAGGACCCGGGCCGCGAAGCGGCCCCATTATGAAAGGAACAATACATGTTTACTGTAACTAAAAGAATGGAAATTTCCGGTGCCCATTTCCTGCACCTGGACTATGAAAGCAAGTGCACCAACCTTCACGGCCACAACTGGATCATCACGGTGACCGTGCAGAATGATACCCTGGACAAGAATGGAATGGTGGTGGATTTCAGCAAGATTAAGGAAATCGTGAATCAGTTTGACCACCACCTTATTAACGATGTGCTGGGCGACCTGAATCCCACCGCCGAGAACATGGCCAAGTGGATCTGCGACCATATTCCCCACTGCATCCGCGTTTCCGTGCAGGAAACGGAAGGAAACGTGGCTACCTATGAGAAATAACTATACCTACGACGACGGTCTTTTCCATGTGACCGAAATCTTTGACAGCATTGACGGCGAAGGAAAAAGGACAGGATTCATGGCCGTTTTCCTCCGCCTGGCAGGCTGCAACCTTCGCTGCAGCTACTGCGACACTGCCTATTCCCTTACCCTGGAAGACACGGCGGAAGCGCTGACAGAAGAGGAAGTGGTATCGCGCATCCGCGTATTTCCCTGGAAGCGCCTCACCATCACCGGCGGGGAACCTATGCTTCATCCCCTTCACCATCTCTGCGAAAGGCTGGGGGAAGAGGGCTATGACATCAATATAGAAACCAACGGCGCCGTGCCCCTGTGGCGGGAGCGGCCGGGAGGGGTTTTCTACACCATGGATTTCAAATGCAGCGGAAGCGGCATGAAATCCCATATGAATCCGGACAATTTCAAGCTCCTTACGAAAGAGGACGTGCTGAAATTTGTGGTGAGCTCTGAAGAGGATCTGGATGAAATGAAGGAAATCGTGAATCACCATTTCCCAAAGAACCATCATCCCCAGTTCTTTGTAAGCCCCGTATGGGGACGCATCCGGCCGGATGAACTGGTGGAATATGTAAGAAACAATCAGCTGCAGGATGTACGGGTCCAGGTGCAGCTTCATAAAATCATATGGGACCCGGACAGGAGAGGCGTTTGATATGGATTTGGAAAAACTGGAACAGGCAGCCCGGCTGATTATCGAAGCCGTGGGAGACGACCCGGATAGAGAAGGACTTTTGGAAACACCGAAGCGGTTTGCCGACATGATGGCGGAACAGTTCGCCTACACCGCCGTGTCCAATGAGGACATTGCCAGGGAATTTGAAAAAACCTTTGCCACCCCGGAAAACGACATGGTGGTAGTGAAAGATATTTCCATCTTTTCCCACTGCGAACACCACATTGCCCTCATGTACAACATGAAAGCCGCCGTAGGATACATCCCCCACGGCCGGGTCATCGGCCTTTCCAAAATCGCCCGCATTGCCGACGCCGTATCCAAGCGCTTCCAGATTCAGGAACGCATCGGCACCGACATCCGGGACATTATGAAAATGGTCACCGGCTCCCCGGACATTATCGTCTACATCGAAGGAGAACACTCCTGCATGACCGCCAGGGGCATTAAGAAACCGGGCACAAGGACAAGAACCATCGCCTCCTCCGGCGCCTTCAAAGAAGACAGCGCCCTGAGAGGAGAATTCATGAAACTGGCTCTGGGAAAAGAATGAGGGCTTAGCCTTTCCTTTCACAACCCTTCTGCACAGCCCGTGGCGTCAGGCGACCATAACCTTCGGCCCGGAGGGCCGTCAACCTTTCTCCTATGAACCCTATGAACCCTCACACCGAAGGTGTGTCCAAGGGTAAGAAACAAAAATGACAGAGGCCGCTGATTGGCGGTCAGGATAGCGATGGAGCATCCTATCTGTGCTCTGCCCCGTACACCCTTTCCCGCGAAGCGGGACTTCCCCTCAAGGGGAAACGAGAAAATAGGTGGCACTGGATATTGTATATTGTGTCACATATGACACAGACAGCCAATCCCGTAACGNNNCTTGCGTCCCCTTTAGGGGAAGAGGGCCACGAAGTGGCGAAGGGGTGGACGGTGGTAATCCTGATTATGATACTCGATGTGGACGTGACCGCCGAAGGCGGCCACAACCTTCGGGGCGCAGCCCCGTCAACCCTCACACCGAAGGTGTGTCCCAAAGCCCGGCACGTTCTTCCCCTTTCTCTTTTCACCTTGTGGTATAATATAAGCGACTATATGCCTGCTTCTGTCTCCCCGGCGGAGAGCAGGGCGGTGAAGTGATTTATATATAGGAGCGTATTATATGAAGAATTCCGATATACGACGGGAAAGGCCGCCGAAGAAATCGTCCTTCGTGAAGAGGATTTTTGTATTTCTTGTGGTCATCGTCATGATTGCAGGAGCCGGAGCAGCGGCGGGCTTTTTCGTGTCCGTTTCCAAACATCTCCCTGATGTGACTGCCAACATCCAGCCTAACGCCTCATCCCGCATTTACGATGATAAAGGCCGCCTCATTACCACCGTCCATGCAGAGGAAAACCGCATTCCCGTGCCCATTACGGAAGTGCCCCAGAACCTGCAGAATGCCTTCGTGGCAGCAGAAGACGTGCGGTTCTATGAACACCACGGCGTGGACCCCAGGGGCATCCTCCGTGCCGTATGGGCCAACGTGGTTACCCGCAACGCCACCGGCCAGGGCGGCTCCACCATTACCCAGCAGCTGGCAAGGAACGCCTTCCTCACCCAGGAACAGACACTGAAGAGAAAACTCTTGGAAGTGGTACTGGCCCTCCAGATTGAAAACAAGTACACCAAGAAACAGATTCTTGAAATGTACATGAACCAGATTTACTTCGGCCAGGGCTGCTACGGCATCCAGACCGCCTCCCGGGTTTACTTCGGCAAAGACGTAAAAGACCTCACCCTGCCCCAGTGCGCTATGCTGGCAGGTCTTCCCAACAGCCCGAACTACTACTCCCCCTTCCGCAGTCTGGAAGCGGCCAAGTACCGCCAGGGCATTGTGCTTGACCAGATGGCCAAGTACGGCTACATTTCCGAAGCCGACGCCCAGGCCGCCAAGAAAGCGGACCTGCACCTGGCCAAACCCCAGGCCTCCAAAGGCACCGAAAGCACGGCGTCCTATTTCGTAAGCTACGTCATCCAGACCATCAGCGATAAATACGACTCCGACGCCATCTACAAAGAAGGCCTCCAGGTATACACCACCCTGGACCTGGATATGCAGAAAGAAGCAGAACAGGCCCTGAAAGCAGACCTGCCGGCAGGAAGCAAGGATGCCAAGGGACTCACCCAGCCCCAGGGCGCCCTCATGTCCATCGAAGTAGGCACCGGCCATATCAAAGCCATGGTAGGCGGCCGGGGAGAAGACCATTTCAACCGCGCCACCCAGATGGTGCGCCAGCCGGGATCCGCCTTCAAACCTTTCGTATATCTCACAGCCTTTGAAAACAAATTCAGCCCCTTTGACACCGTAAGCAACGAAAAGAAAACCTATGGCGGCGGATGGACGCCGAAAAACTACGGCGGCACCTCCGGCGGACAGGTCACCCTGGAAGAAGCGCTGGTTCACTCCATGAACATCCCCACCATCGACCTGGCCAACAAAGTGGGTATGAAGAAAATTCTTGACACCGCCGAAGCCTGCGGTATTTCCACCCTGGTGAAAGACGGAAAGAGAAACGATAACAACCTGGCAGCCTCTATCGGCGGCCTTACCAACGGTGTCTCCGTCTACGACATGGCCAAAGCCTACAGCATCTTCGCCAACGACGGCAAACTCATCGAACCCACCGCCATCCTGAAAGTGGTGGATAGAAACGGCAACGTGCTGGAAGACCACTCCGGTAAACAGGAAGGCAAACAGGTAGTCAACGAAAACGCAGTCTACCGCCTCACCAGCATTCTGGAAGAAGTTGTCTCCCGCGGCACCGGTGGCAACGCCTATATCGGCCGCACCGCAGCCGGCAAGACAGGCACCACCGACGACGAACACGACGCATGGTTCGTAGGCTACACCCCCGAACTGGTCACCGCCGTATGGATCGGCGACGATACCAATACAAACGCCGGCTACACCGGCGGCACCGTCCCTGCAGCCATCTGGAGAGACTTCATGAAACAGGCCCTCTCCGCCTACAAGACCAAGTCCTTCTCCGTCCCCGAATCCGTCCGCGCCGAACTGGCCAAAGCCAGAGCCGCCCAGGCAGCCAAAGAAACGGAAGCCAAGAAGAAAGAAGACGACAAAAAGAAAGAAGAAAAAGCGGCTAAAGACAATAAAAACGCAGGAAACAAACTCCTCGACCGGATTACCGGCAAGAACACGGCCAAACCATCAGAGTCCGACAGCAATAAGACCAACTGATACAAAAAGAGCAGCCCTCCCATGGGGCTGCTCTTTTTGGGGGCTGCCGGCTGTCGGCTTCCCGCTGACCGCTGGATGTAACGTCCTTGCGCCCCCCTTGAGGGGGAGAGGGCCACAAAGTGGCGCGGGGGTGTTCGGGGGGGCAAGGCAGTATGATACTCCATGCCGGTGTGACCGCCGATAGGCGGCATTTCCCGCTATGTAAAAGACGCTATGGGTGCTGGTCAGTGGGGTCGCATATGACACTGCAGGCAAGCGTAGAGAGGCCTTATTCTGCCCCCCTATCCCGCGAAGCGGGATAGGGGGGCTGTGGAGGTCCTATGCAGGATCTCCACAGAGTCAAGAAATCTCCTACCGCTATGCTCTACGCTCTATTGGCCTCATAGCATAGAACGTAACGCAGGCTCCTTCCTTTGGAAGGAGTTGGGCGGAGCCTTGAGTATAGGTCCAAGAAATTTTCTGAATTTTTTTCTTCTAGGGGGTAAAAAAATCGAACCTCAAACGATATTAGTATCAGAGGGATGAAAAGACCTCATGAGATGATGAATCCCATTTCCTAAATGCCTTTTTCCACATCCGCGGTAGAGAAGAG
>DCJJ01000104.1 GCA_002320515.1 Dialister sp. UBA1703
GCGAAGCGACGCAACCCTTGGCCCATGCGACAGCACAGGGCCATACGCCCCTCTGCGGCCAACGGCCGCAGGCCCCTTCGGAAATTGCTGCCCCGCCGACCGGTATTTATCAACAGATGATTCCCTATGGGTGCTTACCGCAGCCGCCCCCTTCCACCACTGACGTGGTCCCCCTCCCCCCGACAGGCGGTGGGAGGCAAGATTTCAGCCAACAGCACCTTACTGCTCGAGACTTGCAGTGACCCGCTTTACGCTTTCCGAGTCCCCCAGAATGATGAGCATATCATCGGAGGCAAGCTGCATATCCGGATGGGGGTTGACGTACATTTCCCCTTTTCTCTTAATGGCCACTACGGTAATGTTATATTTCTTACGGATATCGATGTCCAGAATGCTCTTGCCGATCCAGTCTTCCGGCACATGGATGGAAAGGATGGTAATGTTGTTTTCCATTTCGATATAATCCACAATGCCCGGGGAAATAAGGTTGTGGGCGACACGGACGCCCATTTCCTTTTCGGAGTAAATGATTTTGTCCGCCCCGATTTTCTGCAGCATTTTCCCGTGGAGGGGGTCCAGGGCCTTGACCACGATTTTCTTGACCCCCATATCCTTCAATATCAGGGTTGTCATGAGGCTGGCGGAAAGTTCTCCTAGCGAAACCACCGCCACGTCCGCATTGCCGGCGCCGATGGCGGCCAGGTTCTTTTCGTCCGAGCAGTCGGCGCACACCACATATCCCAGGGTATCCGCCAGGTCCTGCACCACATCTTCATCGATATCCATGGCCATGACGTCGTACCCCATTTTTTCCAGCGTCACAGCCACACTTTTACCAAACCGGCCCAGACCGGCTACGAAAAACTGTAATTTCTGACCCATAACGAACCTCTTTATTTAACCTATAACCACATTTTCCTTCGGATACTTCACAGAACTGTTATGATGGCCCGCAAAGGCGATGGCCAGGGTCATCACGCCGATACGGCCGATGTACATGGCAATCATGAGCACGATCTTGCAGGCCGTATTCCATTCCCCCGTCAGCCCCATGCTGAAGCCTACGGTACTGAAGGCGGACACCGATTCAAAAAGAGCATCTTCAAAGTCGAAATCCTTCGGCTCCATGGCGAACACGCAGAACGCCGTCAGGAACGTGAGCACAATAGCCAGGGTGAATACATTGGACGCCTTGGTGAGGCACTTCGTATCCACCTGCTTATGAAAAAGCACCACCTCCCGCCTGCCCCGGATCCAGGCCCAGAGAGACAGAAGAAGAAGGCCCATGGTGGTGGTCCTGATACCGCCGCCGGTGGAAACAGGCGCCGCCCCGACAAACATAAACATCATGACGAAAAGGACGGTGGAACTCATCATGGAGTGGATATCAAACACCGCAAATCCTGCCAACCGGGAAGACACGGACATGAAAAAAGCGCTCTGCCACTTCTCCAGCGTGTTCATGTGGCCCATGGTTTCCGGATTGCTTCCCTCCAGAAGAAAATACACCACCACCCCCAGAGGGATGAGAACCGCCTCCATGGTAAAGATGAACTTGCTGTTGAAAGACAGCCTGCACCACCTGTGATTTCTTAAAATATCATCCAAAGCGATGAAACCCACGCCCCCCAGGAACATGGTAACCACAATCACCGTACTTACAAAACCGTCTGCCGCCATGCCCGCAAAACCTACATCACTGCCCATGATATCCATGCCGCAGTTCGTAAAAGCGGACACCGCATGCCAGTAGCCCAGGTAAATGCCGATGGTTCCGTACTTGAAATAGAGATAAATGGCCAGAAGCGTTCCCGACGTAAACTCCACCGCCAAGGTCGTGACGATAATCTTTCGCACCAGCATCACCATGCCCGACGGCGTATTCAGATTGAAAGAGTCCCGGATCAGAAGACGCTCCTGCAGCCGGATCCGGCGGCCCGTATAAATACTCACCATGGCCATCATGGTCATGATTCCCAGACCCCCTACCTGCATGAGGAAGAGAATCACCAGCTGACCGAAAACGGTGAAATCATAGCGGAGGTCAAACATACTCATGCCCGTGACACTCACCGTGCTCACCGACATGAAAAGAGCATCCACAAAAGAAACCTCCGACCTGCCGGTCTGCGAAAAAGGCAGCATCAGAAGAAAGGCCCCCAGAAGCATAAAGAGCGCAAAGCCCCCGCAGATCAGGCCCCCCCTGTGCATTTTACTCAGAAACCGGATCAGCCGCTTTCCCATCATGTAC
Organism: Dialister sp. UBA1703; assembly: GCA_002320515.1. Lineage (GTDB taxonomy): Bacteria > Bacillota > Negativicutes > Veillonellales > Dialisteraceae > Dialister. Next base: position 2,252 of record DCJJ01000104.1, read on the forward strand.
CTCCCTCTCCTTCGGAAAACTGAAATATGCCGAAAGGAGCGTTTTCCCTATTATACTATGCCCGGCGCAAATAAAAAACTGCACCGGCGTTTCCACCGCTGCAGTTTCCACTACTACTTACTTTCTTCTTCCCGATTTCTTAAAAGCTCCTCCGCCTCCGTAGCCGCAATGGCGCCCAGAATATCATGGCGGGTAATAATACCCACCAGCCGCGCCGGCGGCTGCACATCGGAACCGGCCACCTTCTTCTTATCCACCACCGGCACCGTCTTCAAATGCTCATCCACCATGAGATTCGTCAATGTCTCCATATCCGTCTCCGGCGTCACACAGCGCACATCCTTCGTCATGATCTCCGCCGCCGTAGTGGCCAGGAGCTTCCGGAACGACTTCTCATACCGGCCGAAACCGCAGTAATACAGATTTCCGCCAAGCACATCCACATACTGAGGAATCTTCGGCGTCACCTTCTTGTAAAGCAGATCCCCTTCCGAAATGATACCCAGAAGCTCATTATCCTCCCCCACCACCGGAATGGCACTCACAGGATGGGTAATAAACAGCCCCACCAGCCGGTGTACCGTCACATCAGGCGATACAGTAAACACATACTTGGTCATGAACTCCTTGACTTTCAGCGATTTGGACGGCATAAGAACCCCTCCTTTGAAAGCTATGAAATCTGCTGTTTTCCTATCTATATTTTAGCGAATTTTGGGGAAAGGTGCAAGAGAAACAGGGGACGCGGACACGCCTGCGGCGCCAAAAAGGGGGCGGGCTCGAAGGTTGTATAGAAGGGTTGTGTCCCCAGAGGGGAAAC
>DCJJ01000093.1:0-6020 GCA_002320515.1 Dialister sp. UBA1703
TCCTCTTTTATTGTTTCTGGAAAAATTCCCCTACCGAGTAAAATTTTACACTAAGGAAAAAAAGCCGGGAAAGAATGACTGGCATTTCTTTCCGGCTCTTTTATTCATTTAGAAGCGGTCCAGCAGATGGTAGCCCTTTCCTTTGAGGAATGCTTCGGTCTCCGATTCGGTGGTGGAGAAGACGGCGATAGGGGAGCCGCTCTGGCGGTCGAAGGAAATATAGAGATAGCGGATCATGACGTTGGCGTTCTGCAGGTCTGACAGGATGTGGTCCAGGGTGCCGGGCTTATCGGATTTCATGTCCACGGCGAGGACCAGATCCACCCGGCACTGGTATCCTTCTTTTTCCAATGCTTCCTTTGCTTCTTCCGACTTGTCCACAATGAGGCGGACGATGCCGAATTCCGCACTGTCTGTAGCCAGCATGGTGTAAATATTAATGTCATTTTTTGCCAGAATGGCAGTCATTTTGCTGAGCGCGCCCTTTGTATTGGCGGTGAAAATAGAAACCTGGTGTAACATAGTATCCTCCTTCATCAGAGTTTTCCGCTCTGCCGGTATTACAGTGATTTTAACATAAATGGGGAAAATGAGATAGAGGGGGAGACCTGCGGCATGGGAATAGAGGCGCATTGTCAGCGCCGCAGAGGTTTTACAAATTTCTTTCAAAAATCCTATTGACTTTTTTCATCAAGGCAGTATAATATCAACCATAACACGAAAGAACGAATGGCAAGGATCGGGATAAGCGTCCGGCAGTAGATTTAAGAGAGCTGACGGCTGGTGCAAGTCAGTATGAAGCAGGATGCAGGCTCACCCGGGAGTTTCGAAAGTGAACCAAGTAATTTTCGACGCCGCCTGCGTTACAGGCATTAAAAAGCGATGATCGGGACAAGGGATATAGTGGTCCATGGCATAGAGAGCCGGCGGATGGTGCAAGCCGGTGCATTCCAGTATTGACTATCACCTGTGAGCTCCTCTGTTGAACATAGTAAACAAAGGCGTTTCTCCACGTTACGGATGATGAACTGAGAGTACAATGTAGGGTGGTACCGCGCATGTCGCCCCTATTTCCACAATGGAAATAGGGGCGTTTTGTTTTATGTACCATAAGCATTTCTTTCCGTTCAGTGAGTGATAAATACAGGGTGGTACCGCGGATTCCAATTCGCCCCTGCTGCAATGACGCCAGATTGCAGCAGGGGCGTTTTTAATGCCATTTGTTCTTTCATAGAAATGAAGGCATGAGCCTTCATATTTTGGAAAGGGGATTGAAGATCGTGTTTTTTCAACAGCTTGTCAACGGTTTAACGCTGGGAAGCGCCTATGCGGTCATTGCCATCGGCTATACGCTGGTATTCGGCGTATTGAACATCGTCAACATGGCACATGGCGGCATCTTTATGATCGGCGCTTACATCGGCCTGCTTCTGGTAACGGAAGCGGGACTGGGCATTTTTCCGGCACTCATCGGCGCCATGATCGGCGGCGCGGTATTAGGCTATGGACTGGAAATCTTTGCACTCCGTCCGCTCCGCCGCCGCAAAGTGACTCATCTGGCACCGCTCATCAGTACTATCGGCGTGTCCACATTCCTTGAAAGTGTGGCACTTATGGTGTGGGGGCCCCAGACCCGTTCTTTCCCGGCTACTTTCGGAAACGGCCTCATGGACTTCGGCGCCTTTAAGATTTCCGGCATCCAAATTATTTCCCTGGGTACCGCCGTGGTTCTCATGGCTCTCCTGACAGTCATGCTGAACAAGACAAAAATCGGCAAGGCAGTGAGAGCTACCTCTGAAAATGCGGAAACTGCAGGTCTTCTGGGTATCAATACCAGCCGCATCATTACCTTCACCGTCATGCTGGCTTCCGCCTTGGGCGCTGCAGCCGGCGTGCTCATCGGACTTTCCTTCAACGCCATCGAACCTACCATGGGTACAGCCATGGGCCTCAAAGGTCTGGCAGTGCTCATCATGGGCGGCCTGGGCAACGTGGAAGGCGCCATGGCCGGCGGCTTCATCCTCGGCATTGCCGAAGTCTTCGCCGTGGCTTACGGTTCTTCCACCTACCGCGATGCAGTGGCATTCGGTATCATCATTTTGATTCTCTTTATTCGCCCTGAAGGCTTGTTCTCCAAGGCAGGCAAAGGAGGCAGACCGTAATGGATGAAATTTTAAATGGCTACTTCCTGCAGGTATTCACCTTTGTATGCATTAACATTATCCTGGCTCTCACTGTCTACATGACCGTGTGCACCGGTATCCTGTCCCTGGGCAATGCAGGCTTTATGAGTCTGGGGGCTTACACTTCCGCTATCGTTACCACCCAGTACGGCGTTCCCATGCCTGTGGGTATTGTATTAGGCGGGCTCTTCGCCACCTTCGTTGCATTGATTATCGGTATGCCTACCATTCGTCTCCGGGGCCTGTACCTGGCTATTGCCACCATGGGCTTCGGTGAAGTGGTCCGCGTTATCGCATTGAACCTTGACATCACCCACGGCGCCCTGGGCTTCTCCGGCATTCCTTCCATGGCCAGCGTACTTTCCGACTACGCCAGCGACATGGGTCTTCTGGATGCCCTGGAAATCGACTCCCAGACCGGCGGCCAGCTTCTGATGAATATCGTTCTCCTTATTCTCGTCATCGCCGTGGTAACCTTCTGGTACCGCCTGGAACACTCCCGCATCGGCCGTGCCTGGGCAGCTGTGAAGGCCGATGAATATGCGGCTTCCCTCACCGGCATCAACGTAGTCCGCTATAAAATGATGGCATTCCTCTTCAGCGCCTTCTTTGCTGGCGCTGCAGGCGCACTCTATGCCCATGCCACCTTCTTCATCAGCCCCACCGATTTCTCCTGGCACAAAGTAGTAGATATCCTGGTATACACCGTATTCGGCGGCAGCAACGTGCTCTGGGGTTCCGTCCTGGGTGCGACTGTCCTCACCATCGTGCCGGAATCCCTCCGTGCCATGGCTGAGTACAGAGATATCATCTACGGCCTCATGCTGGTAGCACTCATGGCCTTCCGTCCTGACGGCATCCTCTCCTACGACGCTGTGAAATGGATTTCCCGTAAATTCAGCAAAAAGCAGAAAGCCTCTGCAGAAGGAGGAAATCAGTAATGCTTCTTGAAATGAAAAACGTAGTGAAACAGTTCGGCGGTCTGACTGCTGTTTCCAATATGTCCTTCTCCGTAGAAAAAGGAGAAATCTTCGGCGTCATCGGACCGAACGGCGCCGGCAAAACCACCATTTTCAACCTTATCACCGGCGTATACCAGGTGACGGAAGGGGATATTCTTTTTGACGGTGAGTCCATCGAGGGAAAGAAACCCTACCAGATCATCAATATGGGCATTGCCCGTACCTTCCAGAACATCCGCCTCTTCACCGGCATGACCGTACTGGAAAACATCCTTGTCGGCCATCATGACCGTCTGAAATCGGGGCTTCTTGCCAGCTTCCTCCACACCTCTTCCCAGAAGAAGGAAGAAAAGGAAGCCCGTGAGCAGGCTATGGAACTCCTTTCCTTTGTAGGCCTTACCGAAGACGCTGACCGCCTGGCCACCGAACTTCCCTACGGCAAACAGAGAAAACTGGAAATCGCCAGAGCCCTTGCCACCCAGCCTAAGCTCATCCTTCTGGATGAACCGGCAGCCGGCATGAACGACAGCGAAACCGCAGCCCTCACCGAACTGATTCACAATATCCGCGAAAAATTCGGCACCACCATTATCCTCATTGAACACGACATGCACCTGGTCATGACACTCTGCGACCATGTCATGGTAGTCAACTTCGGCAAGAAACTGGCGGAAGGGGTACCGGAAGAAGTACAGAACAACCCCAAGGTTATTGAAGCTTACCTCGGAAAGGAGGATGAATGATGCTTCTTGAACTGAAAAATGTGGAAGCCGCCTACGGCAACATCAAAGCTTTGAAAGGCATCAACCTCTCCGTACCGGAAGGAAAGATCGTCACCCTTATCGGCGCCAACGGTGCCGGTAAATCCACCACCATGAAAACCATCATGGGCATTATGAAACCCATTGCCGGCGACGTCCTCTTCAAAGGGGAATCCATTGCAGGCATGAAGACCCATAACATCGTGAAAAAAGGGGTGGTCCTGGTACCGGAAGGACGTCAGATTCTCCAGAATATGTCCGTCCGCGAAAACTTGGAAATGGGCGCCTACCAGAGAAAAGACCCGGAAGGAATCAAAGAAGACCTGTCCAAGGTATTTGAACGGTTCCCCCGCCTCTTCGAAAGACAGAACCAGTTCGGCGGCACCCTCTCCGGCGGCGAACAGCAGATGCTGGCCATCGGCCGCGCCGTCATGGCCAAACCGGAAGTCATGCTTCTGGACGAACCATCCATGGGCCTTGCTCCCCTGGTGGTACAGCAGATCTTTGATGTAATCAAGGACATTAACAAGATGGGTACTACTGTTCTTCTTGTAGAACAGAATGCGCGCAAAGCCCTGCAGATTGCCGACTATGCCTACGTTATGGAAACGGGCAGAATCGTCATGGAAGGACCGGCGCAGGAAGTTGCCAATAACCCGGATGTCATGGCGGCATATCTGGGCGGCAAGAAGAAACAGTGACCAATATAACAGCCGTTCAGGTTGTAACACGATCCGGGAAAAAGGACAGAGAAATCTGTCCTTTTTCTCTTGCAGTAAAAATTTGCTCAAGTATGATTTAGTCAATCGTACTTAACTAAATCGTTCTTGAGCAAATCCCATGGACTGCCTATACCGGAAATGAAGGAGGGTGTGCCATGTTTATCGGACGAAAAAAAGAACTGCAGTCATTGGAAAAGTTATATCGGTCCCGCCGATTTGAAATGGCCGTTATCTATGGCCGGCGCCGGGTAGGGAAGACTTCCCTGATCCGGGAATTTATCAGGGATAAAAAAGCCATTTATTTCATGGGCATTGAATCCAACGAAAAGCAGAATCTTCATAATTTCAGTGATGCCATCCATGGATTTCATCGGGAGGAAGGCCCTGCACCTCTGTATGCGTCCTTTCAGGATGCCCTGGAAGCCGTATTTCAAATGGCCAAAGAAGAAAGAATGATTCTGGTCATGGATGAATATCCCTATGCCGCTCGTACGTCACCGGGCCTCTTCTCCGTCCTGCAGAGGCTCATTGACCAGTATTGGGATAACTCCCGGCTTATGATTATTTTATGCGGGTCTTCCATGTCCTACATGGAAGATGAAGTGCTGGCCTATAAATCACCGATCTATGGCAGGAGAACGGCCCAGCTTAAAATCCTGCCATTCTCCTTTCGGGAATGCTGCCTTTTCCTTCACGGCTTCTCGCCGGAAGACCAGGCTGTCATTTACGGGATGACCGGTGGCACAGCGCCTTACCTTTTGGAAATGGACTCCCGCCTTACACTGGAAGAGAATGTGAAGGAAAACTTTCTGAAACCCGCGTCCCTTCTCTATGAGGAACCGGAAAACCTGCTCAAGCAGGAAGTGCGGGAACTGTCCATGTACAATGCCATGATTTCTGCGGTGGCCGGCGGTGCCACAAGGCTTTCAGAAATTGCTTCCCAAACAGGTGAAACCACCAGCACCTGCAGCACCTATATGAAGAGCCTGATGGAACTGGGAATTATAAAAAGAGAAACACCCTATGGGGAAAAGAGCGGAAGAAAGAGCATTTACCGCATTGATGACAATATGTTCCGTTTCTGGTACCGATTTATACCAGCCAATACATCCCTTATTGAGAGGGGCGCCGATGAACTGGCCTGAAAACGAATTGCTCCCTCCATTCCGGAATACATGGGTGCCATATTCGAGCAGATATGCCAGGAATACCTGTGGGGGAAAATGCTGGAAGGGGAAAGCCCCATTCTCTTCCAAAGTCTGGGCAGATGGTGGGGAAATGCCCCTGTTCGTAAAAAACAGACGGAAATCGATATTATGGGCATAGAAGACAAAGCCCATGCCTTCTTTGGAGAATGCAAATGGACTAAGGAAGCACTGATTAATTCGCAGA
>DCJJ01000093.1:6123-6518 GCA_002320515.1 Dialister sp. UBA1703
GATTTAATCAGCGCTTCCCTAATGAAAAAATTGACCTCCCCATACTTCATACCCTGATGGAAAGAAGCAGTCTCTTTCCCTTTACAGAAAGGGAGCTGTATCTTTTTTCCGGACAGGGATTTACGAAATCGGTTCTTGAGGCGGCTGAAGGAAATAAACATCTCCATCTTCTTACCTATGAGGATATGTGGAAAGATTATTTTGGAGCCCATAACAGGAAGTCTATTATCTTTTGACAAAGGCCGGGAAACCGGCCTTTTATAATGCCGGAGCAGGGAAAGATAAGCATGTAACGGCGATTCCTCCCACAGAAAGAAGCTGGGAGGATCCCTAAAGATAAGTCTGAATATATGACGCGAAGCTTTATGTGTCATTAGGCCCCTGCGGGGCCTCGG
>DCJJ01000011.1 GCA_002320515.1 Dialister sp. UBA1703
TTATAAGAATTTTTATGCACTGCTTCGTCATGGGACTCCTTAAATAGCTCGCTATTCGCGTCGTCCCATTCCTTGCATTGCATAAAAATTCAAGAATAAAAGCGGACAGTGATTTAATCAGCGCTTCCCTAGTACACTAGTACACTAGTACACTAGATCCCACTAGCACACCAGCCCACGAAAAAAGAGCGCCCCTTTTTCAAAGGGCGCCCCATTCATTGACCATTTATATTTCCCCCTCCTACCCCAGGCGGAAGGTATCGGTGGTGGTATAGTCCGGCGGCAGGAAAGGAGACACGCTAATGGACATACCCCGGCCGGCGGCTTCGGTGAAGGCTTCAAAGATAGCCATGTCCAAGCCGTCATAGGTGTAGGAGTATTCCGGATGCCACTGCACGGCCCACAGGAATTTCTTTTCCGGTGCATAGGCTGCTTCCACCAGGCCGTCTTCCGATACGGCCATGGGCTTTAAGGATTTGGCCAGGGTCTTCAGTGCCTGATGATGGAGGGAATTGACACCCAGGAAGGAAACGCCCAGCCTTTCATAGAGGGGACTTCCTTTGAGGATACTGTTGAAATGGGCCACCCAGTCGTAGGAGAAGTCCATCACATGGTTCGGTGCATGGAGTGTGGGGCATTCGGAGGCAATGTCCTGGTACAAAGTGCCTCCCAGGAGAGCATTCATAAGCTCCAGGCCCCGGCAGATGCCAAGGGCAGGTACATCATGGTCCCAGCAGTAGCGGAATACCATAGTTTCCAGTTCATCCCTCATGGTGCATACCGGTCCGCAGAGGGGCCGTTTTTCTTCTCCGTAAAGGGCAGGCGATATATCCTGTCCGCCGGTAAAGAGGAAGCCATCAAATCCTTTGGCAATTTCTTCAAATTCCTCTTTCTCCAGATGGAGCGGAAGAATGACGGGAATCCCACCTGCTTCTTCAATGGAATCCATATATCCGGGGGAGCATCCATATGCTTTCCTTTTCCTCATCCCACAGCGGCATAACCCCGATTTTCGGCTTTCGCATCATCAACACCTCCTGTAATGACAGGACAGCCGTCCTGTCTGGTATATGAATTAAAATCATTGACTATGCAAAAAGATGCCGCCTTCCGGCAGCATCTTTGCTGAAAACAAAAGGCGCTGATCAATGACCAGCGCCTTTGCTTTTCTGAAATTCTATGTATGTAGTATAGCGGAAACTATATTAAAAGGCAAGGGCCCTGCATAAGAAGAATTTTATAACCATTTCAAGAAAAAGTGTATACTCTTTTCCCTCGGTCAACCTCTCATGAAAGGGACTGCGGTTCACTCTCCGGCCAGGCGAAAATGACAAGGAGGCCGATTGCCAGGGCTCCCACCAGAAGGAGGCCAAGGGAGGTGCCTACCTGCTCGATAATGAAGCTGACAAGCAGAGAGCCGAAGGGCGCGCTTCCCAGGAAGACAAAGGTATAGAGGCCCATAATACGTCCAAGGAATTCTTTAGGGGACGCCATCTGGATCACCGTATTGCAGTTCACAATGAAAGCGATAATGAAAAAGCCAAGAAGGGCGAAAAGAAGGAGGGCAGGAATAAAGTAATGAACATGGCTCACTGCCATGAGGAGAACGCCGCAGAGAACGGCCGCACGGAATATCATGGTGTTGGACAGATGTCTTGTCGACGCTCCGGCCAGAAGGCCGCTCACCATGGATCCGGCGCCGGCAGCAAAAAGGATGGAGCCGAAGCCGTCGATACCTTCATGGAGCACCCGGTCAGCAAAGAGGGGGCCGTAGGTGCCCAGATTTAAAATGAGGCCGCTTACGATAGCCGCAGCGATGAGGTTCTTATAAATGACGGGATTGTTCTTCGCCTGCTTCAGCCCCTCCCGTATTTCAAGGAGCGGATGGCGTTTTTCCGTTTTCTCTATGACGGAATTCACATCCATGCGGCTGTAGGCAATGATAATAGGCACAAGGGACAGGGCATTCAAGAAAAAGATGGTGCTGTAAGATAGATATTTCAAAAGGAATGCCGCCAGAAGAGGGCCCACCATGCGGGTAATATTGAAATTGGCGGAGTTCAGGCTGATGGCGCTGTGAAGGGCCTTCTTCCCCACCAGCTCCGGCATGAAGGCCATGCGTGCAGGCATATCAAAACTGTCGATAGTACCCACAAAGAAGGCAAAGAAAAGAATCCACAGGTAAGTTTCATGGCCTGTCCAAAGGAGAAGTCCCAGAAGAGAAGCCTGGAGGAGATAAAAGAGCTGGGTTCCCATGAGGATTTTCCGCTTATTGTGTTTATCTATCCAAAGCCCTGTGAAAAGAGTGAAAAGAAGGCTGGGTGCAAACTGGCAGGCAGAAAGCAGCCCCAGAAGAAGAGCGGAATCGGTCATGGTGTACACCAGCCACTGCTGGGCCGTAAGCTGCAGCCAGAAACCGATAAGCGCAATCCACTGGGTTGTCCAGAATATACGGTAATTTTTAACCTGCAGCGCAGGAAATACGGAAAGAAGATGCATACAGTCTCCTGATTAACAACGTATAGAAAAATACGTATGTATGAATTATATCACAGAAAAAATGCCTTCTCTATGCTGAGAAAGCATTTTTATGATGCTCTATTCCCTTTTTATGGATTCCGATTCAGCAAGTGCCCATTCCCCCGCTTCAATCACATCTTCCAGGGAAATTTTGGAAATCGGTGTATATTGACCGGAGGCTATGGTTTTATTCACATGTTCCGGTCCCATGGGCATATCCCAGGAGGAAAGGGCCTTGGAGCAGGAGCCCAGTGGATGGTGGAATTTGGCATTGCTGGGGCCGAACATGGCAATGGTGGGAACGCCCCGGCTGTCGAAAACATACATGGGTCCGCTGTCATTGGTAAAAGCCAGGGAACAGCAGCCGGCAGCGGCCATGAATTCACCCATGGAGAGCTTCCCCGCTGCCATGACATACCGTTTGGATTTCATGACGCTCACTGCCTTTTCGATAAGCGGCAGCTCCGACGGGACGCCGAAGAATACGGGTATCATGCCTTTTTCTGCAAAATGATCCGCCGTTTTTCCATATTTCTCCGCCGGCCAGTTCTTTTCAGCCGTAGAGCTTCCGACCGAAAGGCCTACCAGCCTGTCTTTTGGACTGATTCCATGGGCACGGTAAAAGTCATCCGCCTTCTTTTCCCATTCCGGTGAGGTGAATGTACGCATGCCGCTGTGGTGCAGGTCTTTGACCCCCAGTCTTTCCAGAACTTTCAGGTATTTGTCCACCGCATGTGAATTGTAGGTTTCAATGGTCATGGGCCAGTCCATGAAGAAGGAGTCGATTCTCGTTCCCTCTTCGCCGCCCCAGTGTTTTGGATGCATGGCCAGGGCCAGAAGGGTGCTTCTGGTGGTACCGTGAAGGGTAAGGAGAATATCGGGATTGAGGGCCCCGATTTTCTTTCCCAGTTTCCAGGTGGCTCCCATGCCCTTTTCCCTGCCATGACGGTCAAAGGGAATGATTTCATCAATATTGGGATTATATTTCACCGCTTCCTGGAAACGGGCATCCATGACCAGCAGGATTTTCGACCCTTCCGCTTCCCGCCGGAGCACCTCCAGGAAGGGGGAAATGGAAACCATGTCCCCAAAATACAGCATGTAAATGAGGACGATGGTTTTATTTTTGAGGTCCACATGGTAATATCTGTCTTTCATAGCTTATTCCCTGCGAATTTTATGAATGAGGCCGGTGGTGGAGTAGCCGTCTACAAAGGAAAGGATTTTCACTTCTCCCGCATACTGCCTTCCTGCCACCTCTTCTACCCTGTAATCGCCGCCTTTGACAAGAATATCCGGCTTTAAGCGGGACAAAAGCTTTTCCGGCGTATCTTCCCCGAAAATCACCACTTCGTCCACGCAGCGGAGGGCGGCCAGCATGAAGCTTCTGTCTTCTTCCTTATTCACAGGGCGGCCTAGCCCTTTCAGTTTCTTCACAGATTCATCGCTGTTGAGACCTACAATGAGGTGATTTCCCAAAGACGCCGCCTGCTGCAGATAGGTCACATGACCCCGGTGAAGGATGTCAAAGCATCCGTTGGTGAAAACCACCTTTTCTCCCCGTTCTTTCCAGCGGCCGACCTTTTCTTCCGCCTCTTCCCAGGTCAGGGGCCGATAGGAAAGACGCACATTCTCTCCCCTGCTCCAGGCGGAAAGCAGCTCTTCCCTTTTTACCTGGTAAGTGCCTACTTTGGAAACCGCAATGCCTGCAGCCTTGTTGGAAAGCTCCAGAATGGTGTCCATAGGAAGTCCGTCAGCAGTTGCGGCAGCGGTAACCGCCATCACCGTGTCTCCGGCACCGGACACGTCAAACACATCCTGGGCAGCGGAAGCACGGTGAATCGAACCTTTTTCACTGATACAGGTTATCCCCTTCTCGGAACGGGTGACAAAAAGATGGGTCAGATGGTACTTTTCCCGTACTTCCTTTCCTGCCTGTTCCACCGCTTCATCATCATTGGGAATTTCCCGTCCCACGCAGTCGGACAGCTCCTTCAGGTTGGGGGTAATGCCGTAGGCACCGTCATACTTGGTCCAGTCGGCGCCCTTGGGATCCACCAGCACCGGCACACCATATCTTTTTGCCAGAGAAATGACCGCTCCGGAAAGTTCTCCTGTAATCATGCCCTTGCCGTAATCTGAAAGGACAATGCACCGGAGTCCCTCGCTGAGGAGATGTTCCAGCCATGACAGGATGAAATGGCAGTCATGGGAAGAGGGATTCTTTTTCTCCTCATAGTCAAGACGCATCATCTGCTGCCGGGCGCCAAGGATTCTTATTTTAGCAGTGGTATGGTAATTTTCGGCTAAAATCATACCGGACATGTCGATGCCCGCCTGTTCCATAAGAGAGGAAAGGACTGCCCCGTCAGCATCGTTGCCCTTCATGCCGCAGGCAAAAACCGGGCATCCCAGGGCCGCCAGGTTGGCAGCCGTATTGGCAGCGCCACCGGGCACTTCCCGCTGGGATTCCACCAGGTTCACCGGCACCGGCGCTTCCGGTGAAATCCGGTTTACCCTGCCTGTAATATAGCGGTCAGTCATCATATCACCGATAACCGCCACCTTCATCTGTGTGATTTCTTTTTCTAAAAAACGTACTCCATCCTGATGCATAGATTCTCCTGCCTCGAAAAGCACTTATGCAGTGCTCCCGGGTCTTTATTTCACCATAGCCGATTTCTTCATGATTTCATCGTGAATCTTCCTGCCTGTTTTCGTCACCGCCAGGCCGGCCCGGCTTGTTTCCTTCAATTCTACGGGAAGCCGCCGTCCCACATCCCCCATGGCCTCGATAACCTCGTCGGGAGGGATGACGCTTTCAATGCCGTTCATGGCCATTTCAACCGCCAGAAGGGCATGGACCGCATGGAAAGCATTCCGCTTCACGCAGGGAACTTCCACAAGGCCCCCTACGGGGTCGCACACAAGGCCCAGAATATTCTTCAGGGCCAGGGCAAAGGCATTGCCCATCTGCTTCGTGGATCCTTTGAGAAGGTCTACAGACGCCGCTGCCGCCATGCCGCAGGCTGCTCCGCATTCCGCCTGGCAGCCTCCCACGGCGCCGGCAATGGACGCTTTTTCCGCAATCACCCGTCCGATGGCACCGGCCGTAAAAAGGGCGCAGGTTATGTCATACATGGAAGCATTGGTTTCCTCCGCCACAGCAGAGAGGACTGCCGGTAGGATGCCGCAGGAGCCGGCCGTAGGGCAGGCTACGATGCGGTACATTTTCGCGTTGGCCTCGGCAGTGGCAATGGCATAGGAGGCTGCCCTCTGACATACGGGAGAGAGGAAGCGCATGTGACCTGTAAAAAGACGGTTGGCGTCGCCGCCCACCAGGCCGCTGGCCGATTTCTGGGTGTCCGACAGCCCTTTCTGGATGGATTCCCGGAAAATGGGAATGGTGTATTTCATGCGGGACCAGATTTCCTCATAGCTCTTCCCGCTTTCCTCCGCCTCCACGCGGCAGGCGATAATGCCGGGAGAGCATTTTTCCACGTCTGCCACGGCAAACAGTTCTTTCATAGAATGATATTCCATAAATCCCTCCTTAAATAATATCCAGCGCCATAACGTAGGTAATGTTTTCGTTGGAATTCTTCACCTTTTCCGCCACATCCGGCGGCACCGGCTGGTCCGTATGGATAATCATCACCGCTTCGCTGCCCTTGCCTTTGCGGAAAAGACGCATGGTGGAAATATTAATCTGCTCTTTAGCCAGTTCCTCGCATACCTTGGCTACTACACCGGGCTTGTCATTATGACGGGTAAGAAGCGTATATTCTTCCCCCGTGATTTCCACGTCATAGCCGTCAATGCCGGTGACCATAATACGTCCGCCGCCCAGGGAGCGGCCCACCACGGACACACGGGCACCGTGGATGCCGTTGGCATCGATTTTAGCCACATTGGGATGGCCCATATCCTCTTCTGAAAGATAGAAGGAAATATCGATTCCCCTTTGTTTTGCAATATTTAAAGCGTCCCGGATAGTGCCGCTGTCAGGGGCATAGCCCATGAGCCCTGCCGCCAGGGCCCGGTCTGTGCCATGGCCCTTTCCGGTTTTTGCAAAAGAGCCGTAAAGGGTAATCCTGGCTTCCTTTACCGGTTCCCCAAGGATGGCCCTGGCAGTCTGCCCGATACGGGCAGCGCCGGCGGTATGGGAGCTGGAAGGGCCCACCATCACCGGGCCAATAATATCAAAAATACCCATGGTATCCCACCTTTCAAAAAAAGAAAATCCGCCGCAGGGCGGCAGATTCTGAATATTTTCCGGGAAGCACTGCCAGCCGGCTGTCCTATTCGTCCAAAAGGCTTACATCCAGTGGCTGAGGTCGAAATCTTCCCCTATGGTTTCACGGATGCAGATCTTGGCAATATACATGCCCATGAGGGTAAGGGAGGACCGGCGAATCATGCTGTTATCCCAGATATCCTGCAGCTTCTGCAGATTGGGCGAAACCTTACCCAGAATATATCCCATTTCCTTTCTGTCATAGGTAACGGGACGGGATTCCACTAGAGCAAGAACGCTCCTTCTGGTCACCTCATCATCCATGCCCATGTCGTCAAACAGTCCGGACAGGGTAGATTCATCCACCGCCGCCGGCTTTACATAGGAATTGTAGAGACTCTCCACAATAGTGCCTTCCGGCCAGGAAGGATAGGCAGAAGACAGTTCACTCTTCATGCAGCCCCGGAAGGCAAAAATGAAGGGATAGGAATCATGAAGCACCTGGCCAAAGGGAATATCCTTATTGGACAGGGACACGCAGTGCAGATATTCCAGCTGCTGGTAACCGGTGTACTCATCAGGCAGTTTGTAGAGGAAGGGGGTAATGTACTTGTCTGTATATTTCTTCAAATGGTCCGCGTCTACATTGTCCGTATTTCTGGAATAATGGAAAATCAGAAGCAGCGCCAGCGCATGGAACTCGCTTTCCTCCATGCGGGGCATGGCCTTCAGCGCATCATAGGCAAGAATGGTCTTCGTATCGGACCGGCTGCCTCTGGCCACATCGGAAAAGGCATCGGTAACCATTTCCAGCACCGTAGGCGTAGGCATCATCACATAGGTGCGCTGGGCATTCTGCATAGCTTCCTGCACCATAATGTGGGTGAGCGTATCCACCGCCTCCCGGTTCTTCATATGAAGGCCTTCAATCAAATGCTGGGTCACCCTTCTGGTATCCTGCTCCACGGTAGATGAAACGGCACCGTAGCGGTTCAGGAAATGACGGACGAAATATTCTTCCAGAGAATTCAGGTCCGGCTGGGCCGTGAACACATGGGGCTCCGGTTCCGGCGGGAAAGGACTCTTAACTTGGGAAGAAGAAAAAGCATCCTTCTCTTTCGATTCGCCGAAATCCTTTCTGGCGAACACCTTCGTCTTTTCCTCCTCTTCATCAAAACGGACCGGCGCCTCGCGGCGGGGCTTTACAGGAATAATGCGGGTAGCATCATCCATTGTATCATTCCTATGGTCAAAGGAGGGCTTCTCTTTCTTTTCCGTCTGCTCAGCCTCCCTGACAGATGTTTCCCCTTTTTCCGTCTTCCCCTTTCTTTTGGGGAATCCGCAAATAACAAAATAAGAGACCACAAAGAAAAGCGCTGCCACCGCAGCCAGTACTATATAAGGAATAATAACCATGAAATCTCCTCGTTCTATTCAAATTACATAAATTCAGTTACATGGTATCATATTTTCCCCCTTACTTCAATGACAGGAGCACCATGGGTCGTTTTATTTATCTGAACCATAGTATAATATTCTTAATACAAACTATTGGAGGTATCCTATGAAAGAAATCCAGCTTGCCATGCCGGGCTCCCGTCTTTCCATGACCCCGGAAACACTTATGATTGCCTTCGACCGCCCCCGCAGGTCCCTGTCCACTGCCATTTACGGCGGTGGATTCAGAAATATACGATACGCCCTGAACCAGAAGCTCACCGGCTTCTATCCCTCGGAAAAAGATTTCCCGGGAGGATCCGTATCCTCCTACCTCAAACTCTGCGCCCTGGAGAGAGGAGCCGTTCCTGAAGAAAGCGCCGTCCTTCTCACCGCCGCCAAAGTGGACCTGTTCTCCCATAAAATCGTAGAAGCAGGCCCTGTGCTGGTGGAAGCCATTACCACCGGCGGCGTGGAAAAAACCGCCTGCCGTGCCTCCTCCCCTGCTCTCTACAGGGAAGAAAAAGGGCAGTTTGCTCCCCAGGGAACCATTAACATGATGGTTCTTTTTCACGGCAGTCTCCCCGACGGCATTATGGCCAGGGCCCTCATCACCCTGACAGAAGGAAAAACTGCCGCCCTCCAGGACCTGGGCATTGCGGATGTAAATAACGGCCTTCCTGCCACCGGAACAGGCACCGACGGCATTACCTTCATCACCGACCCAAAAGGGCTTCATTTCACCGACGCCGGCCCCTTCTCAGAGCTGGGAGCCGCCCTCTCAAAAGCAGCCTACGAAACGGTAACCGAATGTCTGGTGAAATACGACCACCCCTGGAATGCATCACCCCTTTTGAAGACACCGGAGGCAGTGGATCTGGGGAAATTGAAGAGATAGGGTTCAGAGGGTTCAGCGGGTTCAGAGGGATCAGAAGGTGCAAAGGGTAAGGTTGACGGGGCCTTTGGCCCCGAAGGTTGTATAGAAGGGTTGTGTTCGCTGACGCTCAGGGGGCGACAGCGACTGTGCCGCTGAGGGTTGTGGTATCGCCCTGTCAGGCAATAATTATAAAGTTAGCGTTACGGGACTTTCATTTGTGTCATTATCGCCCCGTCATTTCGAGCGGAGGTACTAGCCGGTATGAATCCCATAGATTCATGGAGCCAGCGAAAGGGAGCCGAGAAATCTCCCCGGTAGTATGCTGCCTTGCGTCAGAAAGGAGTGCTTGGCGTAGAGGCGACAGCAATTAGCTTTTAGCAATTAGCTGAGTACGGCTTGATACGTTGAGTATCATATACATGAACCGACACTACGGTGATTTGGCCACTGGCGTGGCCACCCCCTATCCGGCTGCGCCGGACTCCCCCCTATTCAGGGGGGAGAATAGAGCCTCTCTACACTTTCCCTCAGAGTCATGTGGCACAATGCTGAGCACCCATAGGGGCACTGTGCACATCCTGCATAGGAT
>DCJJ01000008.1 GCA_002320515.1 Dialister sp. UBA1703
TATGACGCAGTATTGGACCAAAATGCTTATGACATCTGATTCTGCGGCTAAATCAGTGCTCCCCTCAAAAATCCAAAGCCCTGAAAGGGCCTGATGACATATAAAGCTGCGCGTTGCATATTCGGTGTTCCTCACCCCTATCAGGCTCCTTCCAGCGGAAGGAGCCTGACGATACGTGCATACCATATCTTCCCAATTTCATGAAATAAGCCACAGGCTCAGAGCCTGTGGCTTTTCAGGGTAAGAAATTATTCCTTAACCACTTTTGCTGTATTTTCTTTCAGGTTCGGGAAATCAAGGGTGGCGAAGAGGTCAAAGAGGGTTTCGTTGCGGCGGATCTGCTGCACGCTGCCGTCTTCATGAACCATGATTTCCTGATGGCGGAGGCGGCCGTTGTAGTTGTAGCCCATGCTGTGGCCGTGGGCGCCGGTGTCATGGATGACGATGAGGTCGCCGGTTTCGATTTCCGGAAGAGGACGCTGGATGGCAAACTTATCGCAGTTTTCACAGAGAGAGCCCACTACGTCATATACATGGTTTTTGGGAGCATCCGCCTTTCCCAGCACGGTCACATGGTGGTAGGCGCCGTACATGCCGGGGCGCATGAGGTCTGCCATGCAGGCATCTACGCCGATGTAGTCCCGGTAAATGTGCTTGTAATGGATGGCTTTGGTAACCAGGAAGCCATAGGGACCGGTAATGGCGCGGCCGCATTCGAAGCAGATACGGGTATGGTCAAAGCCTTTCATCTTCTGTTCAAAGAGCTTCCTTGCCCCTTCTCCCAGGCCTTCAATATCTACGGGATCCTGTTCCGGACGGTAGGGAATGCCGATGCCGCCGCCGAAATCGATGAAGCTGACGGTAACGCCCTTTTCATCCCTGATTTCATTGGCCAGGTCAAACATCATGCCGATGGTGCCCAGAAGGCCCGGCAGTTCCAGTTCTGCAGAAATAACCATGGTGTGAATGCCGATGTAGGAAATGCCCTTTTCTTTAGCCCAGTCCACGCAGGTCATGAGCTGCTCCTTGGTCATGCCGTACTTTGCTTCCTCCGGCTTGCCGATGATGGCATTGCCTCTGGCCAGCTCCGGTCCCGGGTTGTAACGGAAACAGATTCTTTCCGGAACGATATGGAGCCGATCCAGGTCGTCCAGATTGGACACATCGTCCAGATTGATAATAGCGCCCAGTTCATTGGCTTTGATGAATTCTTCATCCGGTGTATCGTTGGAGGAGAATACGATTTCCTCGCCTTTGATGCCCACGGTTTCAGACAGAACCAGTTCTGCCATGGAGCTGCAGTCAGAGCCTACATTCAAAGTTTTGAGGCTTTTCATGATCCATGGATTCGGAGTTGCTTTCACAGCGAAATATTCATGGAAATTGGGATTCCAGGAAAAGGCTTTCTGCAGCCGTTTTACATTATCAAGAATGCCCTTTTCATCATAAATATGGAATGGCGTGCCATATTTGGCAGCGATATCACGGATTAACTCATCGGAAAACGGAATCGTCTTTTTATTCATGGATAGGCCCCTCTTTCTGTTTTATCAGGAAAAATCATCTGAAGTTAGCTAATTATAACATACGTGCATAGTCTTGACTATATCTGTATTCAATGATTTCAATTAAATTTTATTGAAATAAGGGTTCAGTGAATTTAAAAGGGGCCGCTTAGCGGCCCGGGTTCAAAAGGTTCAAAGGGTTCAGAGGGTTCAGAGGGGAAGGTATCGCCGCCTTTGACGGCGATGCGTTTTATATGCCGCTCCGCGGCAGGCGTTATGGGATTAGCTTTTGTGTCTTTAAAGCCGCATGACGGAGTGCGTTAGCCCCCTTCCTTTGGAAGGGGGGCGCCGGACGACCGAGGATAGCGGTTTTCGTAAGGGGGAGCGCTGATTCAGTCGTTATNNGTTATCAGATTTCATTCTTGCATTTTGGTTCAATACAAGGAATAAGCCGACGCGAATAGCCAAAGCTATTTAAGGAGGCTTATGACGCTGTATTGGACCAAAATGCTTATAAAATCTGATTCTGCGGCTGAATCAGTGCTCCCCTTAAAAAGCCGAGGCCCCACAGGGGCCTAATGTGACACATAAAGCTGCGCGTCGTATATTCGGTGTTCCTCAGGGCTCCGCCCAGCTCCATTCCGGTCGGGCAAACAAAAGGAAGGCCCTTCTTAATTCTCGTTACCCCTTGAGGGGCCATAGGGTGTACGAGGGTAAGAATGATAATATTGCTCTATTGCGGATCTACGCAGGGCCAACTTTGCCCGACTTGGCAATCCTATGCAGGATTGCCACCTGAGGAAGGAGCCTTACGTTACGGGATGACCTTCCCGCCCCACTCGTCATTCTGAACGTAGTGAAGAATCTCGGTGCACAGCGCAGATGGTGCAATCAGCAGTAGAACAATACAGCAGGGAGATTTCTCGACTTCGCTCGAAATGACGATAGAACGGGGCTGCTGTATTCCTAAAAGAGTGGTTTGTGGCATTCGCTCCGGCCAGCCCACCAGCTCACTAATGAATCCCAGCCTATGGTAAGGAGTATGAAAAATTCACCATATACCACAGTGCTGCAGATTTCTGCCGCAAAAAACTGCAGCGTCCCAAGCGCTGCAGTTTCCTTATTTCATTTATTTCTTATCTGCATTGGAAACAGCTTTCTTGCTGTATTCTTCTGTCCACTTCTTGAAGTTGCCGTTGTCCGTATTTTCTTTGATGACTTCATTAATCACAGCAACCACATCTTCGTTGCCCTTCTGGATGGCAGCGGCGGAGTTTTTCACGGCTCCCGGGAATTTGACGTCGGAGAACATGAGGTCATCGTTGAAGATGACATACTGCTCGCCTACAATGCCTTCCACCACCAGGCCGTCTACTTTGCCCTGTTTCAGTTCCAGTACTACTTCCGGCACGTGAGCCAGGCCTACGATTTTAGCATCTTTGATTTTTTCCTTGGCCAGTGCTTCCTGGGTGGTGGATTTCTGGACGCCGATGGTCTTTCCGTAGAGGTCTTCTACGGTCTTGTACTTGTCTGCATCGGCCTTCCGGATAATGACTTTCTGTTCTGTAGGCAGGTAGTCAGCAGAGAAATCCATGGATTTCTTTCTTTCGTCCGTGGGGTTAATGCCTGCAATGGCTACGTCCACCTTGCCGCCGGTGAGAGAGGAAAGGAGGGCCTGGAAGTTCATGTCCTGTACTTCCAGTTTCACGCCCAGCTTGTCAGCTACTTTCTGGGCCAGTTCCATGTCGATGCCGATGACTTTCTTTTCGCCGGAAGAGGTATCTACGAATTCATAGGGAGGATAGCCGGAAGCGGTGCCTACCACCAGTTTGCCGCTGGATTTGATTTTCTTCATGAGCGGGCTTTCTTTCTGAGTCTGGGAGCCGGCGCTCTGGCTGGAGGAGGATCCGCCGCCGCAGCCTGCCAGTCCGAATACAGC
>DCJJ01000063.1 GCA_002320515.1 Dialister sp. UBA1703
CGTACATCCCTTCGCCACTTCGTGGCCCTCTTCCCCTAAAGCGGACGCAAGAACGTTACGGGATTTGCTTTTCTGTGTCATATGGCTTGAAAACAATTCTGCTGACTGGTTCGCTGCGCTCGCCCCCCTATCCGGCTGCGCCATTGGACACGCCTTTGGCGTGAGGGTTCACAGGGTTCAGAAGGTTCAAAAGGTTCAGAGGGTGATGGTGGCGGCTCCGCCGCAGATTTTAAAAAAGGGGGCAGAATAAAACTCCGTTATGCTGTGAGCTGCTTATGAAAGGACTGCTTTGCGGAGCTTTATTGTCCACTGTGCACATCCTGCATAGGATGTGCAAGTCGGGCGAAGTAAGGCGCCTAGCCTGCCCATAAAGGCGCTTTCCTTTTGTCGCCCGACCGATACCGCGGTGGCAAGGGAACTGGATTCGCAGGGAGCCGTAGGCGACTGAGAATCCAGTGACACGCTTCCCAACGGGGCGGGAAGGTGGTGCCGTAAGCCACAAAAGGGGAAATGCATTTCCATCGCCCGCCAGGGCGGTTGGCCTGTTTTCCATCGCCCACAGGGCGGTTGTAATGGTTTTATCATAAGAGGGCGCCTTCTATAAATTAAAGGCGCCACCACAACCCTTTGAACCTTGTGAACCTTTTGAACCCGGGCGCCGAAAGGCGCCTGAACCCTCAAGCCCCAAAGGGGCTTGTCC
Organism: Dialister sp. UBA1703; assembly: GCA_002320515.1. Taxonomy (GTDB): domain Bacteria; phylum Bacillota; class Negativicutes; order Veillonellales; family Dialisteraceae; genus Dialister. The sequence goes on from DCJJ01000063.1 coordinate 701, forward strand.
CTAAGGCGCAGGCCCCTGCGGGAATACTGGAAAGCACCGCCCCAATCCCGGCTGCGCCGCCAGCCCACTATCCAAACACTTATGTATCCGATTTATCAAGGAGCCCGTTGATGCAGATCATAGGCCTTCCCTTTCTCATTTCCACATCCGCATCCACATCGAAAACTTCTGCAATGGCTTCGTGGGTCATGACTTCCATAGGCGGACCGTGGCGCTCTATGACGCCGTTTTCCAGGACAAGAAGATCCGTGGAGTAGCGGACGGCCTGGTTGATTTCATGAAGGACCATGACTACTGTCAGATTTTCTTCTTCGTTCAGTTTGGATACCAGCTCCATCACTTCCAGCTGGTGGCAGATATCCAGATAGGTGGTAGGTTCATCGAGAATGAGGATCCTCGGTTCCTGGGCCAGGGCCATGGCAATCCATACTCTCTGTCTTTCACCGCCGGACAGACTGGCTACCAGACGGTCTTTGAGATGGGTGGTATTTGTTTTCTCCATGACTTCCGCCACCACTTCCCTGTCCTTTGTGGAAACGCCGCTCCACCAGTGCTGGTAGGGGTAACGTCCGCAGGAAACCAATTCTTCGGAGGTCATGTCCTTGGGAACATCATGGAACTGGGGCAGGAATGCCACCACCCGGGCCAGTTCATTGAAACTGTAGGAGGAAAGCGGGCGGCCTGCGATTTCAATGGACCCTTTCTGGGGTGTCAGATTTCCTGTTACCGTCTTCAAAAGGGTGGATTTACCGCAGCCATTTCGTCCCAGGAAGGTGACAATGCTTCCCGTTTTAATGACACCGCTGGCACCGCGGAGGACGTGATGATTTCCAAAGGAAACATGAATGTCTGAAATTCTAATGGCTATATCGTTCGTACTCATTATGCGCTCCTCCTTAAGAGATACAGGAAGAAAGGCGCACCCAGAAAGGCCATGATAATCCCCGCCGGTATTTCAATAGGCGAAAAGAGCACCCGTCCTAGGGTATCGCAGAAGACCAGCACACCGGCCCCCAGAATGGCAGAGCCCGGCACCACATACTTATAGTCCGTGCCGATGATGAGGCGTACAATATGGGGCACCACAAGGCCTACAAAACCGATGAGTCCGGCAATACTGACAGCACCGGCAGCCAGGAGGGCTGCCACGGCAGTCATGGAGAAACGGACTTTTTCCACCGGCACCCCAAGGCCTCTGGCTGTCTCATCGCCAAGGCTGAGGATAGTCAGTGCCTTGCAGCCTGCCAGAGCAAGCACAAGGCCCAGCACTGTATAGGGAAAAAGTGCTTCCACCTGGGGCCAGCTTCTGGCAGACAGGCCGCCCACCATCCACAGGAGGGCGCCCTGCACTTTATCGGAATAGAAAACAAGAAGGGCGGAAATACCGCTTCCCAGAAATGCGCTCACTGCCACACCGGCCAAAATAATGCGGCTGGGGCGGATACCGTTTTTCCATGCCAGCGCATAGACGGCAGCGGCGGAAAGCATGGCTCCCACAAAGGCCACCGGCGTCAGGAGGAGGGAAGCTTCCGGCATGAAAATCAGCATAATCACCCCGGCCAGGCCGGCGCCGCTGGAAACACCTACAATGCCCGGGTCCGCCAGGGGGTTCTTCATGACGGCCTGCAGAATGGCACCGGATACGGCAAGGTTCGCCCCTACCAGGGCGCCTACAATATTCCGGGGGAACCGGATATTCCAGATGACCATTTCATCGGTGGTTTCCACATTTCCCAAAAGGGTATGCAGGATCGTGCCGAAGGAAATGTCCGCCGAACCGAAAATCAGGCTGAAAATCATGGCAAAGGCAGTAAATACAGCAAACAGGACAATGATAAAAACCCGCAGGCCCTTACTCTTCCCTGTTTCATTTCTCTTTTCTTCCATAGGCATACTCCTCCATAAGAAAAACCGCTTCCAAAATAATAAGGAAGCAGTGGCTGATTCTTTGAATCGCACATTGCTTCCTTAACATAGAAATTTCAAAATATCAGTACTATTTAATTATAGCATTTTCTTATACTAATACAAGAGGTATGGGCTTTGAGGGTTCCGGTTCAAAGGGTTTAAAGAGGAAGGTTAACGCCCGCTTCGCGGGCGAAGGTTGTGGAGGCGGCTATGATTATAAAGTCAGCGTTACGGGGCTTGCATTGTGCCACTATGGCTTTCCCGTCATTTCGAGCGTAGGTACTAGCCGGTATGGATCCCATAGTTTCATGAAGCCAGTGAAACGGAGCCGAGAAATCTCCCGGTAGAATGCTGACTTGGGGCAGTAACGACCGCATAGAATATCATTTCTCTGCTTACCCTCGTACACCTCCGCTCCGCTAACGTGGCCCTCGCCCCCTAAAGGGCAATGCCACTTAGTTAAG